>JBDTZD010000308.1:0-7737 GCA_040005335.1 Pyrinomonadaceae bacterium
TTCTCGTCCAGCAGATCAATAGTCCCCGGAACATGCAATACCACGACGGTACTGTGTCCGGCCTTTACCGGATTTTCACAACAGGTGAGAAATTTGTTGCCATTAAGTCCATTTAACATCGCGCTTCCGAGTAACCTGACTTTCCCGCAGACAGCGCCCTCTGATAACGTCCGACGAATTGAATCAACGCTTGATGAAAACCTGGTGGCACCAATCAGTTATAATTGGAATCTTACTTTCGAGCGCTCGCTACCAGCCGGCTTAGTCGTGCAGGCATCTTACACGGGACGCGCCGCGCGGAACTTGCTGGCAGCGCGTGATATTATGGCGCTCAACAATTTGGTTGACCCCAGATCGGGAACGGACTGGTACACGGCGGCGGGAATGCTTGAAGATTTTCGTCATCAGGGCGTACCCATTACTAGCATCGCGCCAATTCCGTATTTTGAAAATTTGTTTGGAGCGGTTCCGGGATTTATCGGCGGAAATGGTTCGGCAACGCGAGCCGTCTATGCCCTTGCTCTAGGTAACGGCAACGACTGGACAGAGACTCAGAATAATATTGATGAGTTTCTAACCGATGCTGGGCTCTCACCATTATTCTACCAACCGCAGTATGGTGCCCTCTCTGCTCGTAGCAGCATTGGTAGGTCGAACTATCATGCAGGTTCGATTTCAGTGCGCCAACGACTTGGACAGAAACTGACCCTTGATTTCAATTACACGCTGTCGCATTCAATGGATGATGCTTCAGGATTACAAACGGACGGAAGTTACGGAACGGCATTTATTCTTAATCCAATCCGCCAGAGCGACAATTACGCCAATTCCGATTTCGACGTGCGGCACGTTATAAATTTTAACGGTGTCTGGCAGCTACCGGTTGGACGTGGACAATGGCTACTGGGTAATGCCAACAAAGTAGTTGACGCCTTTTTGGGTGGTTGGCAGCTTTCCGGCATCTACCGTTGGAATTCAGGACTTCCTCTTTATTCACCATATGACGATGGTCGGTGGGCGACTAATTGGAATGTCGAAAGCAGCGGCGTCAGAATTAGACCAGTTCAGACCTGCCCGGACGGGGGCAGCCTTTTCGGTTGTAATCGCGATTATGCTTACCAGAGTTGGCGTAATGCCAGACCGGGAGAAACTGGCGACCGCAATGTCATTAGACTTCCCGGCTATGTCAGCCTCGACATGGGTTTAGCAAAGTCATTCAAAATGCCTTGGGGCGAAAATCATAAATTGCAAGTTCGCGCCGAAGCATTTAACGTTACTAATACTCAAAACTTCGGTTCAGTTACTAATCTAACGATTGAGCTTGATCCACAAAACGCTACCGCACCTTCGGATTGGTGGAATTTCTCTGCCATTCAGGGCTCGCCGCGCGTGATGCAATTTGGATTTAGGTATAGCTTTTAATCCTAAATCATTGTCTTCTCAAAATGGGTAGTTGAAGACAGAAACAAATTATAGTATTTTCATCTAAGTCAGGCGGGCTGTTAGCTCAGTTGGTAGAGCAAATGACTCTTGTTCTTTATAAATATGGGAGCGTTCGTTGGAAACAACGAAATGAAAATGTGGCTGTATGCTGGAACACCCTGAGAGCTTCAAGTACGACTCATAAAAAGCGTGAAAATCTTGAAGATTGGGCAATCAGCAGGCAACTCTTGTTAAACAAACATTGAATTTCAAGAAAGCCCTCAGAGACTGTACGCCGCACACCCAAACAGATTTTGCTGTGGGTGATGAGACAGTCCAGACTACAACGCCGAGGAGTTTTTCGGCGGCTAGTGAAAGCTAGTGTGGTAGGTAATCATTGGGTCGCAGGTTCGAGCCCCGCACAGCCCACTCGTTTTGAGCCCGTGTCTATTGATGCGGGCTTTTTTTAAGACTATGTTTTGGCTATTTGCTGTCAAAATCACGTTATTTTGAAATTAAAATCCCCTTAATATGCTCTGCTAAATCCGCGCCGGAAACCATGCCGATTGTTTCATCTAAATAACCATTACAATATTCAATAATCCGTTCTCTCATTCGTTCGTGATTCGCAACTTCACAATTAAGGCGATTGGTTTCAAGTTTTCTTGATCCAGCGATCGCGTACCATTTATCAGCGACTTTGCCAAGTCTTTCAACTTCCGCTTTGTAATCATCTAAATTATGAAAACAAGTTTGGTGAGCGTTCTTTATATTGGACAATAATCAGCAATCACCGACGATAGTTTGTATGACTCAAACGGCTTGCCGATAATCAGATTTGCGCCAGCCGCAAGCAAACTCGCCGGATTCCTTTTTTGTGCGTGTCAAAAAAAAGCCGCCCCAGAGTGCAGAGGCGGTGAAGGAGTGATTATTTTTGTGATTCGGTTACTTTACGGATGTGAGGATTAAAATGGATTGCAATGGAAAAAGCTAACTCACCGCTGACTCTTTTCATTTTGTGTTTGATAGATGACAGACTTAGTGTTTAATCTACGGCTAAATGGAACTGTTAAATTATTTCAGAGGGTGTTGGAGTTTGGTTGTTGGGAAACGCCGAACTCCTTTTTTTTCTCCAAACTGAGGCGCGGACTTGAGCAAAAAAGACTTTTCAGCAACTTACGATGAAGCGATTTTATTTGTTATTCGATTATGATGTATTTGTACCACTGAAATTCAGCGTTTGAGGAACTTCTGAGAGAATCTTAGCTTGAAAAAGTTTAACCGTGTCAGAGAAAGTAAAATGCGAGACGTGCAAGCCGCGACGTTATCCTGAGTCGGAACCCGGATGCTACACTGAATTAGACGCCTCGCAACCCTGCTTGATGCACTCGTAAGTACATCTAGATATTATCGCGTTAAATATTTAAAGTTCTGTTTGGTAGATTACAGAACAGCTAGTTTTTCGCAATTATTCGTCAGCGGTCTTTAGGGATTATTGCGCGGGGTCGTGAAAATGCGATACAGGCCGCTTATTCATTTTATTTGTCTTAAAAATTACTGCAAAATCGGATGACCGCCACCTTTGCTATGGTCGCGCGTTTCGTTAAAACGACGGCGGTCGTTATGGTAGAGAACAAGATGCTCGCCTTCGTAGCGGACAACATCTGAAACGCGCTCAAACTGTTTACTGTGTTCTGCGATGACAAATGCGCTGGGGCTAAGCGCGACAACCATTCCGGCTGCGTAAACATAACCGCCTTTGTCAAAAACCGTTCCGGCATACTGCGCTGCGCCAATTGCAAAGTCCGGCGAATATTTGCCATCAGAGTCTTTTGTTCGGTCAGCGCGGGCAATAAAAATCGTATAATCAGCGTAATTAAGATGCTTTTTGTAGCTGTTTTTACGGGCGACGGCGAACAAATCAGTTAAACCTTGATCAATCGCGGCGAGCATTTGCGCCGAAGGCTTATTCACGGCGTAAACTCTCGCTCCGTTTTGTGTTTGAGTTTCAAACGCAAACTGATCACCCGAAGCATTTTCTGCGAGGACGGTGATTTGCTGCAATTGCTGGCGAGTTTGTCCAAAAACTCCCGCTTCGCTGATAAGCACCGCAGCAATAAGCAGAAAAAGTGTACCTAATTCAGTTTGCATCTGTATTTTCATTAAAACTCAACCTCCTCCAACAGCAGAATTGATGTTTTTTTTGACCCTTACGCTGTCCGCTTAATTAAGCCATCACCGCCAGCATGTTAATAATCTCGCCGCCTAAGTTTTGGTCGCCAAAAAATGAAATGTGTGATTTGGCAGTTTTTTTATCAATGCCTTTGGTAAACAACTGCCACGCGAGCGTCGAAGGAATGATTGTCACGGCGTCGGCGTTTTTCCTGGATGATTCGTTCAAAATCCATTTGCCCTCATCTTTTAGCAAAAACCAATCGCCGCCCGCTTCGCCCGTAATTGTGAATTGAATTACAGTATTAACCTTTGCCTCGATATTGCGGTAAGTGTAAGGCAGCGCTCGCATAAAAGTATCCAAAACTGGAAAATAAAGCTCGCGCGTTTCGATTCCGAATTTCCCGACCGCAAGCCTGATTTGCTGTTGATGATGCCAACGTTCGGTATAGTCGCGGGCAATGTCGAACCAATTTTCCGAACGATTTTCGCCTGCCCAGGACACTGCAAAAATCGCTTCACTGTGCGGATCCAAAGTCTTAAAAAATTCGTAAACTTCTGTGCTCGCCTGGCGCAGCTGATCAATCAGGATGCGCGGACTAAGACGTTTGCAAGCCTTAACCCAATCGGCGTTAAGGCTATTTAAGTAACCAACCAGATCCTTGTTAGAATCAATATTTTCCGGCTTTTCGCCAAAATACATGTCGCGGTGAATTGAGAGGCGACGCAGAAAACAACCGTCGAGCAGGTGCGCCGCAACGTCTTTGACCGTCCAAAATCCTGCGACCGTTGGAGCGTGCCACTCTTCGGGTGAGAGACTTTCGAGCAGCTCAATCAGTTTCGCGTCCAAAAGTGGGTAAAGCTCAAGGGTTTCAATCGTATTAAGATTTGACATCAATATTTATGTCTGCCGCCGTATTGTTTGTTCATCTACTTGCCATTGACTGTAAGAAACAACGCCGACCTCGGGGCGTGGTTCTTCGGGCAACATCGCCAGATATTCGAGAAGATGTCCATCAGGGTCTGTAAAATAAAGCGACAGCGCGGGCATCCAGCCGATCACGACTGGCTCTGCAACCGGTTCGCCGCGAAAGCCTTTTGGCTCAACGCCGACGTTTTTCAAAACTCGCGGCGCGTCCAGAATTTGCTCAATCGTGGTCGTAAAAGCCAAATGCAGCCGCATCGCGTTTGGCGCATCTCCTGCTTCCCAGACTCCCAGCATGGCTTGTCCGCGTCCAGCAATCCAGAAAAAGGCAACGCGCCGTTCCGCGACCAGACAAGCTAATTCAAGCCCAACTACGTCGCGGTAAAAAGCGATTGAAGCCGCCAGGTTTCTCACCGTCAAATGTGTTTCAAAGAGGCCCTGAATCAAAACCGCCATCTCAAAAAACCTCCAAAATTTCAAATTTCAATCGGTTAAATTGCTAAAATGCGGCAGTTCCGTTTGCTACCATGGCTTTTAGGGATTCGATATACGGTTGCATAAAAGTGTCGGTCTCGATGAAGGGGACAAGCTGCCGTATTTGCTCATAAACTGGGCGCGTGCCTTTGCCTAAACGCTTATCCCAGCCAATTTTCTCGCGGCGAAAATCAATGCCTTGCGCGGCGGCAAATAGTTCGAGGGCAAAAATCGTTTCGACGTTTTCTAAGATTTGTCTGGCTTTTAAACCGGCCGTGACGCCCATCGAAACATGGTCTTCGACGTTTGCCGAGGTTGGAATCGAATCAACGCTCGCCGGGTGCGCGAGGACTTTATTTTCTGCAACCAATGCTACGGCGGTGTATTGCACGAGCATAAAACCCGAATTTAAACCGCCGTTTTGGGTTAAAAACGCAGGCAGGGCTTTATCATTACAGCTTTCGTCAACGAGGCGCATAATCCGCCGCTCAGACATTGAACCGAATTCCGAAAGCGCAATCGCCAGATAATCAAACGCTAATGCGAGCAGTTCGCCGTGAAAGTTGCCGCCCGATACAACTTCGATTTTTTCGCTTCTTTCATCAATAAAAATCAGGGGATTGTCCGTTACGGCGTTAAGCTCGTTGGTAAAAACCCATTCGGCGTAGTCAATCGCATCGCGTGCCGCGCCGTGAACCTGCGGAATACAACGCAAACTGTAAGCGTCCTGAACATTTGAAGGATCAAAGGAGCGGACAAAATCGCTTTCAGCTAAAATAGCGCGCAAATTCGCGGCGCATTTTTGTTGACGCGGATGCGGGCGCAGCGCGTGAAGCCGTTCATCAAAAGCGTCGGTTGTCCCGTTCAAGGCTTCGAGCGATAGACACGCGGCAATATCTGCTGTCTCTTTCAGTTGTTGCGATTTGTGCGATGCTAAAACTCCCACTGCGCACATCACTGCCGTCCCGTTTGTCAGCGCGAGACCTTCTTTGGCGGCGAGCGTCAGCGGTTTTAACCCCGCGCGCTCAAGTGCTTGTGCGCCGGACATAATCGCGTCGCCAAATTCCGCCGAGCCTTCGCCGATGAGCGGCAAAGCCGCGTGAGCAAGCGGCGCTAGATCGCCGGACGCGCCCAGCGAGCCTTTTTCGGGAATCACCGGGTGAACTCCGCGATTCAAAAATTCAAGCAATAACCGAAGCGTTTCCAGTCTGACCCCGGAATAACCGCGCGCCAGGGTGTTTGCGCGAATTAGCAAAATCGCCCGCGTAGTTGGAACGTCAAACGGTTTTCCCACTCCGACCGCGTGGCTCAGTAAGATATTACGCTGCAGCGTTTCAACATCGGCGCGATTGATGATTTTGTTTTTAAAAGCCCCAAAACCAGTCGTGATGCCGTAGGCAATCTCACCTCTTTCAAGCAGAGTCTGGACGGCATTTGCAACACGCACGACATTTTGTTCAGCCTCGGTTGATAAAACAATGCGCGGCTCGTTTGGCTTTCCGTATGCCACAGCGACGACTTCGGCGATTGTCAGGTTTTGACCATCTAAAACAATCTCATTCATTAACTTTTGAGTTCGCCGCGCTTTCAAAAACTACGCCCTGATAAATTTCCTCGACGTTTAAATCAAAATCAAGCGTCGTTATTTTGATTGTTTCGCCAGTTTCATAATCGCCGCGCAACCAGAAACGTTCGTTATGACGGATGTATTGAGTGACCAGTTTTTCAAATTGCGAGATGAGCAAGTATTCGTTGAAACTTTCGATTGATTTGTAAAATTTAAATTTGTCGCCTTTATCAAAACTCGCGGTTGAATTTGATAAAACCTCGACCAGCATTTTCGGATTTGTCAGACACTCTAAACCACCGATTGTTTCAAATTTAGCCGCGCCGCAAACAACCGATAAATCAGGATAACGATACGGCGGTAAATCCGGCACTTTGATCCGCAAATTTGCTGGAAAGACTTCACAGCCTTTTTCATCGGCTCGGGCGCCGAAAATTCTGTTGAGGCGGTGTTCAATTCGTGCGTGGTTTGGTGAAACCCCGCTCATCTCAAAAATCTCTCCGTCAAAATATTCGTAATTAGCGTCCGAATTGCGGTCAAGCTCAAAATATTCTTCCAACGTGTAATTCTGTTTTAAAACGGCTGACATATTTTTGTTCTCCTCAAATCATTTTTCAAAAACGATTCTACCTTTTTTGATCAAGGTTTCGACAGGATTAGCCCCGAATTCGTAAGCGATTTGGCGGTAATCCGGCGTATCCAAAATCAAAACGTCAGCTTGTTTGCCCGTTTCGAGCGATCCCGTTCGGTCACCCATTCCGACGGCAAAAGCGGCATTAATTGTCGAGGCGATTAATGCTTCTGAGGGCAGTAATTTTTGATAACGACAAGCAATCGCCATGGCCATCGGCAAACTGGGGCAAGGCGCCGAGCCAGGATTGTAATCGGTCGAAACCGCTACGGCACAACCTTTGTCAATGAGTTTGCGCGCATCGGCAAATTCTGTCGAGCCGAAGTTGAAATTAACGGTTGGTGTGACGACAGCGATTGTGGCAGAATCAGCTAACAAATCAATTTCCGCGTCGCTCGTTGCGTCCAAATGATCAATGCTGGTTGCGCCAAGCTCAATTGCCATGCGTGCCCCGCCGAGATTGTTAAATTCGTCAACTTGCGCTTTGAGTTTGAATCCTAAACTTTTTGCCGTTTCCAAAACGCGCCGAGATTGCTCTAAATTAAA
>JBDTZD010000073.1:0-7736 GCA_040005335.1 Pyrinomonadaceae bacterium
AAACTGCCATCGCTCGTTTCGCGAATATAAAAAAGTGTTTGCGAAGTATTTGAGTCTCCCAAACGGTAATTCGTAAATTCACGCCCGTCAAAACGAATCAAACCATCACGCGTGGCAAACCACAAAAAACCCAAGCTGTCGCGCGTTAGATGTGTTACGACGCTGCTTGCCATTCCGTCGGCCGAAGTATAAACACGGAGCGGCAGTCGTTCGGCTCTGAGTGGTGACAATGCAGCGCCAACAATCAACCAGAAGAAGAAAAAACGGCGCCAAACGCAATTTGCGTCTCGCACCGCTTCTTTTAGTTTTCGGCTTTTTTTTCTAGAAAATATTGGAACTAAACAAAAATTTGGCATTTTTTGCGAGAATCAAACGATTAACGTTTACTCGCAACCGAATTTAATTTCAAGTTGAAAATTGAAATTTCGCAATTGCCGAATATTTATTTGTTAATATTACGCAAAAATTGAGCGCGGACATCTTTGTCCGCTATTTGGCAACCAAACGCCATCTTATTTGTCGCGGTAAAGATGTTGTCCCAACCCAAACTTTGCGGCGGCGCGGCGCAATGCCATGCTTTCTGAATTTGAAAAGGCATCACCGTAACTATCGGTATCTTCGTCTTCCTGCCCGGTCGCTTCGCGGTAAATGAGGCCCTCGGCTGCCGGGATCGAAATGCGAACGGTTAAAACGACTTTTCCGGCAACCTGTTGAATGCTGCGAATCTCGTAATTCCAACCAGGCGCGTATAAATCCAAATATTTTGCCGCATCATACCACGCAATATAAGTTAATTCTTTGCCGCCTTGACGACGGGTTTTGAGATGACGCGGATGAATAGGTTTGTGTAAATCGTTGATAATATCGTTGATAGAACGCAATGGTTCGGTGATAAAACGTTTCTTTGCCGCTGTCTTATCTTCTGCCGCTTCTGCCGTTTTGACGGTTGCTGTTTGTTCGCTCATAGTTTTTTATCAAATTAGATGTTCAATTATAGCACAGCGTCCCATAGACGCAACAATTTATCTTTCGACTAAAAACTCCGGCGTGACAATCATCGGCACAAAAAACCCTGCTGAAGTGTTAAAAACACGGATGCGAGCTTGTTTGCGAACATTTGCTAGATAACCGAAATTCCAAGTCACCAAATAATCAATTTTGTGAAATGAGGCTAGAGCTACATGCAGCGCGTCAGCTAAAAATTTGCGCTGGAAAATACCGCGCGCGATGTAGCCGTCAGCCAAAATTGCGGCTTCTTCGGTCAGTTCGACAGTCTGAATTTTTTTGATTAAGTTAAGCGATGCGGTGCGATAAGGTTCGGCGGTGCGTTCAAGCTCGCGCTGCACCAGAAGCGAAACAAAAGGCTGATACTCAAAAAGTTCGTGTTCCCACCAGCGAATCGTCAAATCGCGCCTAAACGGTTCGCCGTTGTCAAGATATGCACCGATGACAGAGGTTTCAAGATAAATACTTTGTTTCACACTTCAAAGTGTAAAGTGCCGAGTGCAAAGTGCAAAGTGCAAAGTGCATAATCAATCTTATTTTTGACTTTGCACTTTGAGTTTTGAATTAATTAGGAATGCTGTCACCAATGGTTATTTGATTAACAGCCGGCACTTTTCTGCCTGATGATGGTTCAAAAGTCACAGTGGAATTTTGAAAGTTAAACTTTAACCGATAATGCAGTAAAAAATTTCCGCCTAAAATGCCGGCTTGCTCAAAACCCGTGGTTTCGTTAACCGGATCTAAATCCAAAACTGCGGCAGTAATTTTATCGCGGCTCGTTTTGCCAAGAGATAAGCGCGGCAAAACCAAGGTTGAAACGTTTTCAGTGACTCCTGCTGCACCGAAAACTCGGAGCATCGCGGTCTGCGCAAAGCGACTGATTTCGTTTCGCTTGGCGGCGGCGGCAGAAACGACAGAAACGCTGGCGCCGGTGTCAACAATAAAGTTGAGTGTTTCTTCAACGCCTTCGATTTTGACCTGACTACTTAAAAAGCCGCTCGATGTAGTTCGCAATTGGATACCTAAATTATCAATATTTTGATTAACAGATTGCGCCGCCAGCGCGTTTTTTGAATTGGCATTGTCGTCTGGAAGGTTTCGCTCAAGAGAAAAAGTTTTGCCGCCGTAATCGAGCGTTACCAAGAATTTGGAAATCGCCGACAACCCAATGTAGCCGTCAAAGTGATCTCCGGTTTCATTAAATTTGCGAATGTAAACTGGAACTCTGGCAACACGAGCATCGCCGATTTCAAGTGATTTGACGAAACCATAAACGATTTGAAATTTACCGCCGCCGCCCACAGCACGTGCCATGCCTCCGCGTACTATCGGCTTGATGCCAAAGCGTTCGGCAGTTTGTTCAGAAATTACTGTCATTCCCGACCCTGTATCCAAGACAAAACGAAGCGGATCTTTTTTGCCGTTCAAACGGACTTCGATAATCGGACGATTGTTGACAATTTCGCAGCTAACGGTTGTTTGATTCTCTCCGCTAATATCATAGAGCGATTTAATATTACCGAGGTAGCGCAAAAAAGCGATTAACCCTTGAATTCTAGCTCGGCGGTCGAGATCAGCGGTCGGCGCGATTCGCAAAAACGTTTCGTAAGCAGTCGCGGCTTCTTTATAGTTTTCTGTTCGTGAGGCGATCTGAGCCAACGCGAAAATAAAATCCGGTTCTTCTGGTTCAAGATAAACGGCGTAACGCAATTTGTTCAAACCTATTTTTGAACGATTTTCGTAAAAATCGAGCATTGCAGAACCTGATAGAGCCAAAGCATCATCTCGTTTGCGTAAGAGCGCATCGTTAAACAACGCTTTAGATTCTTCGATTTGTCCTGAGACGAGATAAACTGAACCAATTATCGAACGCACCCGCGCGTTTTCCGGCGCGGTTTTATTAACGATCATCGCTTGGTTATAGCTTTCCAGCAGCTTGCGTTGTTTATAAAGTGCGTAGCTCAGTTTTAAGCGATATTCGTTATTTTCCGGCTCGACCCGCAAAACTTCCTGCCAGAGATTGGCGGCAGTTTCAAATTCGCCTTGCCGCATCGCTTTCTCGGCTTGCTTGCGGAGTTTGCCGGTTTGCGATTCGGCTTTGGTAATTGACGTAAACACTAAAAGGCTTGCGACAATAAAAAAGGCCAGACACAAACGCGTCTCGGCGACCAAGAAAGAGATTTTTTTTTGCTGAAGTTGGAGAGATTGCTGACGGGAAAACATTTTGTTTATCCTTTCCCGGTGATTTTCCGACAGTTATTTTCTGAAATGGAAACGACTGTTATTTAAGAATTTCGCCGGTTTTGATTGACCATAAAACTAAATCCAGTTCATCAAAATCAATTTTAAGCTCTGCAGCAAATTGTTTGAGAACCTCTTCGGTTGCCAAATATCTGGTGCGATTAGAGGGCGGTTTGGAATCAGTAATGAAACCTAATTCCGCCATTGAGTTCAAAATATGTTTATCTAAAATGGCGTAACCGCGATAACCGATGTTACGTAAGAAATGGCTTGCCTCTTTATAACCTAAACCCTTAATTTGCCTTGTTTGTGCTAACCAGTCACGTCGTGCTAAAGAATCTGAAAAGCCGTCCAATCTTTCTTTTAAACGCAAACCACAATCTGTTAGCAGAAATTCGCGCGTCGTAGCAATGTAGGCGGCGCGAGCATTTGGAAAACGATGAACACCGTTTAGGATGCCGGCAAGTTCGTCTTGGGTTGCGGTCAGCAAATGTTCTTTGACGGCCGCCACTGAACGCAAGCCCATTCGTGCTG
Source organism: Pyrinomonadaceae bacterium (assembly GCA_040005335.1). GTDB lineage: Bacteria > Acidobacteriota > Blastocatellia > Pyrinomonadales > Pyrinomonadaceae > JBBQUS01. Next base: position 3,781 of record JBDTZD010000073.1, read on the forward strand.
ATGCGTTTGCCGTAAAAATACAGAAAACAAGTTCTTGCCAAAGCAAGCTATCATCGTTAGCTTGCCAAATGGCGGCAAACTCGGCGAGCCGGGAGCGGATTGCTTCTTGTCGTTCACGGTAGGTTTCGCGCACCACTTCAATTGTCAACTGTTGCTTGTTTTTCAAACTCGCAAAAACCTTTTCCCAAAAGGAATATTCTGCCTTTCCAACGCTTTTTGTCAATGAGTTGTTGCAACAATGTAACATTTGATAGAGATTATTTTTACCAAAATTCGAAACAGGTATTGCAATCTTAGATAGCATCCAAAACCTCTTCTTATACATCGAATTTTTCGCGCTTCCCAAAGTGAGCGCAAAAAGAGTTTTGAAACGGTGCGGGAAAATGTGTTATGGTTTTAATAAGCCGCTCACCGGCGAACAAGCGACCTACCATTTTCGCAAACCAAAGACGGAGTTTAAGTGGGATGAATTTGATGATGTCGAAAAAATTCCGGCAAAGTATAGCTTTTATTTCTTTGTTAATGTTGTCGTCAACGGCGGTTCTGGCGCAAGGCGTGGTAACTCGTCCTTCCGCCATTCAACAACCGATTACAGTGGCGACTCCGACACCGTTGCCGCTCGTTAAATCAACAGTTAGCAGCGTTGCGACACCCGACATTGGGCAACCTTCGCTGGAACCCTTTGTTGCTGGATCGCGCGGCGTTCTGGTGGAAACTGTTGACGGCAAAACCGTCATGGACGCGTCGAGCAACGTGACTTTTAATCCGGCATCAAATGTTAAATTGGCAACTGCTTTTGCCGTTCTCAAAACTCTCAAACCGAGTTACCGTTATTCAACCAAAATTTATACCGATGGCGTTTTCAATCAGCAAACCGGCTCCATTATCGGCAATTTGTACGTTGTTGGCAACGACCCTTCGTTTAATTACGAACACGGAGTAGCGATAGCAGCCGCTCTCAATAAAATGGGTATTCGCGCGGTTAACGGAGACTTGATTGTTTCGGCTAATTTTACGCTTGGCTACTCGCCTTCAGCTTTGCGTTCGGGTGTCTTGCTTTACAACACACTGGACGCCGCCCGCCGCTCGAATGCTGCTGCTTCCGCTTGGCAAACTTACCTACAAACGACTAGAGAAACGATTCAAACTTATCCTAACGTCGTTGTGACCGGTCAGGTTTCGACTGAAGAATTGCCGACCAATCTGCGCTTGCTCGTCACACATGAATCAAGCCCGCTCAAAGATATTTTAAAAGCGTGCCTTTCGTATTCCAACAATTTTGTTGCCGAACGGCTTGGCGATACGGTGGGCGGCGCGACGTCGGTTGAGCGCATTGTTGAGCAGGAAGCGCACATTGCGCCGGAAGAATTTCTAATCTCGTCGTCGAGCGGTCTTGGCATTAATCGCGTGACCCCTCGCGCGATGATGAAACTATTTCGTGCGCTGCACGGTGAACTGGCGAAATACAAAATGTCAATCACCGATATTTTACCGGTCGCCGGAGTTGACGAAGGAACGCTAAAAAACCGCTTCACCGATTTCAGAGCGCGCGGCAGCGTGATCGGCAAGACTGGAACTTTGCCGCAAACTGACGGCGGTGTCAGCAGTCTGGTCGGACAGATGGGGACGGCTAAAGGCGAAATGCTTTTTTTCGTGATTTTCAACCAGCGCGGCAATGTCAATAGCTTTCGCAATTATCAAAATAATCTGGTCACTTATTTGCAAAACCAACGCGGCGGTGCAATGTCCTTTTCCTACCTGCCAAAGTCTTTTCCGGCGCTCCTGGCGAATACGAAAGTGACAACGGAAAAAACTTTGAACTAAATTTTCGGGCGGTTCATCAATCGCCCGTCTTATATTTCTCTGAGAGTGCGGGCAGGGCTTTAAACCCTGCCTGACGTGTTTTATGCTCAATCCAACGGTTTTGCTGATCGAAGATAATGCTGGTTTGCGAAATGCTCTCCGAATGACTCTCGAAGCGGAAAACTTCGCGGTCACCGAAGCTGTGGACGCGCGAGACGGAATTCAGCAAATTCGGCAGCAGCGATTCCAGATAATTCTGACTGATTTGAAAATGCCGCATGGCTCGGGTCTCGAAGTTCTCCAAGCGGCAAGGGCAGTTGATAAAGATGCAAATGTAATTGTCATGACGGCTTACGGTTCGATTGAAGAAGCCGTCATTGCAATGAAAGCCGGAGCAATCGATTTTCTGCAAAAACCCGTTGAAACAGAGCATTTATTGTTATTGATTGAACGCTCACTCGAACAAAACCGCCTTCGCACCGAAAACATTTTATTACGCGAGGAATTTTCTAAACGCTACGGTTTTCCGCGCATTATCGGCGAATCCCCACCGATAATGCGCACCGTCGCCGAAATTCAGCGCGTCTCGGCAACCGATGCGACCGTTTTGCTGTTAGGCGAATCGGGAACGGGCAAAGAATTGTTTGCCCGTGCGGTGCATCATCTTTCGCCGCGACGCGAAAAACCTTTTGTGGCGATAAATTGCGCCGCCATTCCCGAAAGTCTAATCGAAAATGAGCTGTTCGGACACGAAAAGGGAGCATTTACCGGTGCCAACGACCGCCGACTCGGGAAATTCGAATTAGCCAATGGCGGAACAATCTTTCTTGACGAAATCGGTGAAATGCCCTTGAGCGTTCAAGGCAAACTTTTACGGGTTTTGGAAGAGCGAACAATTGACCGAATCGGTGGGCGACTTGCTCTGACAGTTGATGTCCGGGTCGTTGCCGCGACTAACAAAGAATTAAAGTCAGCTGCCGAAGCCGGTCAATTCAGGCTCGATTTGTTTTATCGCCTGGCAGTATTTCCAGTCGAAATTCCGCCGCTTCGAACGCGCGGAGATGATGTCAATTTGCTCGCCGCGCATTTTGCCCACAAATTCGGCAAGGAATTTCGCGGAAAAGCGTTGTGCCTGAGCGACGAAGCTCAATCTGCTTTGCGCCAGCAGCATTTTTCAGGTAACGTCCGCGAACTCGCCAATCTGATTGAACGCGCGTGTATTCTCGCCGATTCGGAAACACTCGAACTGGGTGATTTGGGCATTAATTCAATCCAAAATCCAAAATCCAAAATCCAAAATCTGGATGCTTTTGATTTTTCCGGAACTCTGCCTCAAGTTTCAGAGCGCGCCGTGCGGCTTGTAGAATCCAGGAAAATCAGCGAAACTTTAGAGTTTTGCAACGGTAATAAATCAAGAGCGGCTGAATTGCTCGAAGTAAGTTACAAAACGTTGCTGACGAAAATCAAGGAATTTGGATTAGAATAACCGCAACGCTTTGAATCTTTTATAGTTTGCGGCTTTCCGAGGAATGGAATCAGAGCACTTAGCCAACCCCGCAACCGGACCCTTACGAGAGACCGAAACCGTTGTCACGGCGACTGTTAATCCGCAAAATGGCAATCCAGAAAAATTAGAGCTTCGTTTTGATCTTCAGAAGCAGCGCCTGCGTGTCGGGCGTGATCCGCAAAACGAAATTTTCATTCAGAAAACGGACGTTTCGCGTTTTCATGCATCGCTCCTGCTGCGTCCTGAAGGGCGGCTTTTGATTGCCGATTTAAATTCGCGCAACGGCACTTCGCTCAACGGAACGCGGCTCGAAAATGGACAAGCCTACGAAGTCAACGATAATGATTTAGTCAAATTCGGAGACACTGAGGTTCGCTTTAACTGGGCGCAAATCAAACCGCCGGAAAATCTTGCTGAACGCGAGACCTCTTTAGTTTTTCCGTCCCCAAGCCAGGAAGCCGACGCGCTTCCTTCTTCTGTTTTAGACGAAACACAGCCGCCGCCCGCGCACGAGAGTCTTTCTGAAAAACTTGTTACGGCAAAAGAAGAAAAAAAACCGGAAAAAGCGTCGGTGAGCGTGGCGCGGTCGGCCGGAATTGTTTCTATTGCGGTGATGGGTTCGCGCGTTTTAGGTCTGGTGCGCGAG
>JBDTZD010000085.1:0-7699 GCA_040005335.1 Pyrinomonadaceae bacterium
TTCCGATTGATTTAATTTATGTAATTATTTCAGGGCGAATTGATGAAATTAATAAGTTACGATCAGAAGGCAGCGCTTTAAGAAATCTAGATAATGAAACTTTTACTGATGGAATTGAACAAGCTGTCAAAGAGCTGCAACAACAAAAGGGAATAGGACAAACAAAACAAAGCGAAAAAATCAATCCAATTTATATCGGTTTGCAAAGAACTTCGGTTCGTTCAGAGTTTCGCGGTTACGAGGTAACGACCGTTGAAAATGCCAAAGTTGTCGCTTTAATCAAAAATGACGAGCGCGTTGAATCTTTGAACGAAGGCGACGAGGGTTTGATTGTTTTGAACGAGACGCCGTTTTACGCCGAATCGGGCGGGCAAGTCGGCGACATGGGAGTTCTTGTCAGAACCGCCTACGGTAGTGGGCGGTTGAACAGTAAAAACTCGCTTGTCAATGACAATGTTCAACCATCCGCTACCGCAGATGGTTCTGACTTGAGGGCAAAAGTTTTTGACACATTCGCGCCGCTTGGCGGAATCGTTTTGCACAAATCCAAAATCGAACGCGGTTCAGTCAAGGTTGGCGATGTGGTGACAGCAATTGTTGATGCGGAAAAACGAGATGCGACCCGGCGCAACCACACGGCGACGCACCTTGTTCACGCCGCTTTGCGCGAAGTTTTGGGAACGCACGTCAAGCAAGCGGGTTCTGTCGTCGCGCCAAATTTCCTGCGGTTTGATTTTTCGCACTATCAAGCATTAACGCCCGAAGAAGTAGCGGAAATCGAAATGCTCGTCAACCGCGAGATTTTGAAAAACGATGCGGTCAATACCGACTTGATGGCGATTGAAGAAGCGATGCAAACCGGCGCGATGGCTCTGTTTGGCGAAAAATACGGTTCAACGGTGAGAGTTTTGCGAATCGGCGAAGGCGCTTTCTCAAAAGAGCTGTGCGGCGGAACGCATGTTCGCGCGACGGGCGACATCGGCAGCTTTAAAATCGTCTCGGACGAAGCAATTGCTTCGGGCGTTCGCCGCATTCGGGCAATTACCGGAATGGACGCCTTTTCGCGATTTAGAGAAGACGAAAATCTGATTGCAAAATCGCTTGGCGCCTTGCGCACGCAGCGCGACCAATTACCGACTGCAATCGAAAAATTGCAGGAAGAACTAAAACGCACAAAACGCGAAGTCGAAGATTTGAAAATGAAGATTGCGACCGGCGCAGTCGGCAATTCTGACAATGGTGATGAAGCAAGAGAAATCGCGGGCGTCAAAGTCTTAGCAAAAATCGTCGAAGGGCTTGATTCAAGCGCCATGCGAAACCTTTCCGACACGCTTCTCGGCAAAATGAAATCAGGCGTCGTAGTTTTGGGACGCAAAGACGAAGACAAAGTTTCTCTGATTGTCAGAAGTTCAGATGACGTGAAAGCACGAGTTTCGGCAGGACAAGTTATTAAGGAAATTGCACCGATTGTTGGCGGACGCGGCGGCGGCAAACCCGATATGGCCGAAGGCGGCGGCAACCAGCCTGGGAAACTCGAAGAGGCTTTAGAAGCCAGCTACCGCGTTATCGAGAAGCTGTTGGCGTAATTAGAACTGTCCACAAAGATTACACGGATTTACTTTGATTTTATCCGAGTGTCTTTGTGGACAGTTTTAATTCTATTAAATTTAAATTAAGCGGAAGTTGAAAAAGCTCGGCAATCTCCCATCGCGTTTTCAGATTTATCAATGTCATTCTCCCGCACAGAATCTTCTTGATGTTTGTTATGCGAAGTTATCAACACCACTGAGCCGATAATTACGCCTGCACCGATCAGCATTTGCGTGGTAAACGCTTCACTAGCGATTAACCAACCGAGCAAAACTGCGATCACCGGATTGACATAAGCATAAGTTGCAACCATCGCCGGGGGCGCATTTTTCAAAAGCCAACTGTAAGCTGTAAAACTGATAAGAGAACCGAAAACGATTAAATAAGACAACCCCAGCCAAGAGTTAGCGGAGACTTCGGCAATGCGGAATTTGGTCCATTCGCCCGTGATAAAACTAACCACCAGCAAAACCGTTCCGCCCGCTAGCATCTGCATCGCGGAAGTCAGCAGTGACGATTTTGGAGTGGTCGCCCGCAGACCGTAAATCGAACCCGTAGCCCACGATAATGCCGATACAATTACTAAAATTGTGCCGAAAAGTTGTTTGGAATAATCAGCCACAACTGCTCCGTTTCCGCTCTGACCGCTGATTAAAAGGTAAACACCGATGAAACCAATGAGAAGTCCAAGCGCAACTTTCCAGTTTGGGCGCTCGCCTTTTAGCCATAACCAACTGAGCAGCACAATCCAAAAAGGTTCGGTCGCCACAAGTAAAGCCGCCAGGCTCGATGAAATATAATGTTCAGCTAAAACTACACCGCCGTTTCCGCCCAACAGTAAAAGCGTTCCGACAATCAAACTTGTCCGCCATTGTTTGAAAGTCGGCTTTTCATAATCCACTGACAGTCGCGCCCAGGCATAAAGAATCGAACCCGCAATAAAAAAACGCGAACCCGCCAGTAAAAATGTCGGCAGCGTTTCAATCGCGTATTTGATTGCTAAATACGTTGAACCCCAAAAAATATAAACTGCTGCAAATGCCGCTAATAATAAAAGCGAAACTCGTTTGGCATTCTGATTTGTTTGCATTGCATCCCGCATAACTTCTTCCCCATTCTCTTGATTTCACTTCTTTTTGCGCGGCTTGCGTTTCGAAGTTTCTTCGGAATTATCATTCAGATTTTCGTGTAAATTTTCGAGCGGCAGGGCCGTCGTTTCCTTTAAAGTCTGTAAAACGATTGTCGTCCGCGTTGAAACTATTTCAGGCAAATTTTTAAGTTTTTCACGAAAAAACTTACCGAGTTCATCAGTATTTTTGGCGCGAACCTTTAGTAAATAGCAGTCTTCGCCTGCAATATCGTGAACTTCTAAAACTTCCGGAATTTTCGCTAAAACAGAGCCGATGTTTCCGCAAAAGCTAGTTCGCACAAAAACAAATGCCGTCAACCCAAAACCAACCTGAGTCGCGTCAATTTCGGCGGCATACCCGCGAATCACGCCGCGCTCTTCCAATTTCCGTACGCGTTCCAGCACCGCAGACGGCGCGAGCCCGACTTGACGCGCAATCTCTACATTGGAGATACGCGCATCCTGCTGAATAATATTTAGTATTTTTATATCAATTTCGTTTATCATTCTCTTATCGCGACGAAAATAAGAATAATCGTCAGATTTTACTTTGTCAAGGAAATAAAAAAGGACGCGAAAATTTCACGTCCTTTTTTATCATTCTGTTAACTTAACGAATGCTATTTTGTCGCAGACGGGGTTGGCATCATCGGCATTGCCTTTTGTTTATCGGTCAACGGAATACCCATTTTTTCAATTGTGTCACGATTTAATGTGCCGGTTGCTTGTAAACCTTCTGCTTGCTGATATTTGACTACTGCCGCACGAAAATCATCGCTTCTTTTACCAGTTGCTTCGCCCGCAAAAAGATTTTTATCTTTGAGCATCTTTTGGGCTTGCATTACTTGATCTTTAGTGGCGCGAAAGGTTTTAGCACGGGGCGCCTTTGGTTCTTTTGTCGTCTCCATTTTTGCGGATGTGTCAGGCATCGCTTTTTGCTTATCAGTCAAAGCAATATTCATTTTTTCGAGCGTTGCGCGGTTGAGCGTTCCGGTGGACGGGATTGCTTCAGCCGTTTGATATTTGCTGAGTGCTTCTCGCGTCGCATCATCAAGCTTTCCAGTTTGCTCTCCAGCGTACATGCTTTTATCCTTAAGCATTTTCTGGGCTTGCATTACCTGATCTTTATTCGCTTTAAAAACAGGCGGACGTTTTGTTTTAGCTGTCGTATCAGTCAACGTTGGTGTTGGCGACGGAGTTGGCGTTTGGGCCGGAGTCGAAATACTCAATGCTAAAACAAATAGCAAAGTACTGAGAATTATCTTCATTGTACGCTCCTCTTAACTAAAGTTTTTAATGATGAAACCCCAAGCTTGTAGGACTGCCATTTTACATTTAAACACCTGACTGTCAAGCATTAAGATTAAAATTTGATGAGATATGGTATTTCAAACCGGTTCAATTTTTATTGACGAGCGATTTGCGGCTGATTTTCGCGCCGCGTCCAAAACAATTTGTGTTTTTAATCCGTCTTCAAAAGTGGCGGCGTTTTCAACCGCGTTTTTACCTTCGCGCAAAGCAGCTATGATTTCCCCAGCAAAATTTATAAATCCGCGCGACCAGCCACCCGGTTGGACATTAGGCGCGGCTGTGCCCAAATCAATTTCGATGCGCTGCCAATCATGATCACTCATTTTGGACTGCCAAAGCTCTCCGCCTTCTTCGATTGCAAGCGCTCCTTTCGTCCCGAAAATCTCGACGCGATGTTCATATTTACCGGCTTCAACTACTGAGAGAGAAACAGTTGCGCTTGTATCCAAAGCAAATTCGGAATCAGTTAAACGCAAGATCAAATTGGCTTCGTCGTCGCTGGTCACGCGGCGCATTCGGTTGGAATTTTTATCAAGCCTCTCTTTGATATTAATTTTGAGCGAGCAGAAGACTTCGGCAATTTCCGCGCCGGTCAGCCAGCGGAAAGTATCAACGGCGTGTGAACCAATTGCTCCAAGCGCCCCGCCGCCTTGAGAACTGTCAGACCACCAATTCCAAGTTACTTCCTGCGTTCCGCGCGAGGCGTTGCGAAACAAAATCTTGCAGTGCATTATTTTGCCGATTCCGCCCGAACGAATTATTTCAAACGCGCGTCGTCTGCCGTTTAGAAACCTAAGTTCATGATTAATCAAAGCTAAAACGCCTTTTACCGCCGCTTTTTGGGTCATTTCTCGCGCTTCTTCGGCGTTCATTGCCATTGGCTTTTCGCACAAAACGTGTTTGCCGTGCTTAATTGCTGCCAGCGTCATTTCGCGATGAAAAACCGGTGGCGTGACGATACTTATTAAATCAATATCATCTCTTTCAACGGTTTCACGCCAATTGTCTGTAAAGTGAGAAATGCCGAACTCTTGCGCAGTACTTTCAGCATTTACGCGGCTTGCGCTCGCCACCGAAATGATTTCTACGTCGTCGAGAGCTAAAAACGAAGGGATTTGTGTTTTTCGCGCAAAGCCAGTCCCGATAATTCCAATGCGAATTTTATTGATCATAACCCAAATTAAATCACCAAGAAATTAACAGGGATGGACAGGATAAACAGGATAAAATTCAGTTAAAAAAATATCCTGTTTATCCTGTCCATCCCTGTTTGAATATGAATATTTTGCTAAAAAGTTAAAGCAGCTTCAATTGCCTGACGCGGACTGATGACGCCCCAGCCTTGTCGGTCAACTTCATAATGCGGAAGGCGTTCCGCAGTTTTAATTAAAATATGTTTAATTTGCTGCGGTGTTAAATGCGAATTGGCTTCGAGCATCTGTGCTGCGAGCGATGAAACAATCGGCGCACTGAAACTAGTGCCGTCAACATATTTGTAATGTCTGGTAATCAGATTTTCTTCGCCGAGCTTGAGCGCTATAATTTGCCGCAGCATATATGCTGGTCGGTCAAGCGCGTTATCAAGCGCAGCATCAACGCCTGCACTAGCGCGGATAATCTCGTGCAAATCAGCATCAGCGGCTTTGTCCAAAACTTCGAGCAAAGCGGCTTCTTTGGCTGTCGGTGTGTTAGGCAGAATCGGCGCTGGAATCCAAATTGAAGGCGCAATGATTTCAGGCTTTTGCAAACCGTCAACCGTCGGACCATAGGACGAGCGGTACATTCCGCGTTTTGTGCGATCAATCGAGTTGTTGTCGTCAAGCCCGCCGACGGCTATTGCCGAGGGCGCGCTAGCTGGAGGGAAAACCGGATGATTCGGCATGTGACCTGAGTTGCCGCAAGCGCAGATGATTGTTAATCCGGCTTGAACCGCCTTTTCAACAGTTTGGCTTAAGGAATCTTCTAAATAAGACGTTTCATAATCGCCGCCCGCCGAAATATTAACCACGCGAATGTTAAATTTCTGGCGGTTTGCTAAAACCCATTCTAGGCCCTCCTGAATATTTTCGGACGTAATCCGACCCGATTTGGCAAGCTTTACTAAAACTACCCCCGCTTCCGGCGCAATTCCGCGATAAAAACCATTTGATAAAGCCCCGTTACCCGCTGCCACAACCGAAGTCATCATCCCATGCCAGCTGGCAACATCCGGCTGAAAAAGCGAGGAAATATCGCCATTTGGTGATAAGAGGCTGTGATACGCTAGAATTCTGTTATAAGGCGAAGTCAAATCAACATGTGGATAAAAACCGGAATCGAGAAATGCAATGGTGACGCCTTTGCCGGTAAAACGCTCGTCCGAATCAAGTCGTAACGGAGTCGAAAGAACATGCGAGCCGTCTTTTTGTACGGCAGCTTCACGAATGATTTGATTTTTGGCACGTTCAAACAAACGGACGCAGCGCGGACAAGCGGCTTCGATAAAAGTACTATCAGGAGAGTTAGCACGAAGCAGTTTTTGTAAATCATCCGGCAGTGCCGCGAGCGGAATCATTCCTTCGCGCACCTCGCGAGAGCAAACCGGACATGCCGCGCCCCCTGCCGCAATATCGGCAGTTACAATTTGTTTGGTAAAAAAAAAATCTTTAGACATTCAAGAGCACTAACCCTTTTATAACAATTACTTCAGAATTACAGCATATTTACTACAGTTTCTAAAAGCTAGAAGCAATTTCCGGCAGCTGGTTGTTCAGAAAGATTTTGTGTAAACCACACAAAACAGGAAACTTTTCTTGCCAAGTGTGGATAATTATTATTAAATAGCGAAAAGTTTTCGCCGATTAAACAGGAGCGCAAAATGTCGTCAACAATCACTGCCGCAAACTTTCTCGAAACTTTATTTAATTCAACCGAATCATCCGCCGACGGGCAAGACGCCAAAACTATTCAAACTCAAACGACACTGCCAGACGCTCAAACCACCAGCGAGGATTACGTTGTCAAAAGCGGTGATACTTTGTCTCGCATCGCCGAAAAACGCGGCATTTCGCAAACCAAGATTTTGCAGGATAATCCTCAGATTAAAAACCCAAACCAGATCTACGCCGGGCGGCATATAAAATTAGCCATCGGCATCGGCAAAACAATTCCATATACAGTCAAAGACGGCGATACCTTGTCGAAAATTGCTAAAGAGCATCACACCACGATCGGCGACATTTTGCGCGCCAATCAAGGCAAAATTGCTAAACAAGATCTAATTTTCCCCAATCAGAAATTAAATCTTCCGGTGGGAAACCAAAAGGATGTACCGATACAAAAACCTGTAACTACAAACTCGCCGATAGGAGCGAAACCGAATAATAAGAAAACTCCAATTACTGATAAACCAGTAGAAACACCGACAACACAGACTTCTGCTACAAAAAATGAATTGAGTATCGGGAGAGTTAATATTGACGAATTTTTATCGCCAGATAAAGGCTCAAGTGCGATTGGTGCAATCGTAATTGGTAATGCCGAAGGAAACAGATACCAAGATGGCAAGCCTACACCGCATTACTACGGACATCCAGACCCGGGCGATGGTTTGTGGAACATCGGGTCATTCTCTCGCGCAAATGATCGTTTTAAGAATGAGCCAAAAGCAAGAACACCGGAAGAAGCTGA
>JBDTZD010000328.1:0-7689 GCA_040005335.1 Pyrinomonadaceae bacterium
TTTGCCCAAGTAATAAGGTAGTGCCTTGCGCCACCAGGGCCAGTCATGATTAACGTCGTGACCCCAAGCATCAAGCAAATGCGGAATGCCTTTTGAACTAAGAACGCTGGAAAGATTCCGGCTCCGGTCGGGAGCTTCAAATGCGCCTTGTCCGGTAAAAACCACAATTGAATCAGCGTTTCTAAGACGCGGCAAATAATAATCATCATTCATATTTTGTAAATATTGAATCGGATTATTAAAATAAACATTGTCATCAAAGTAGCCGTTCATATAACCGCGAATATCATAACTGCCGCTCATAGCAATCACGCCTCGAAATAAGTCCGGATGCTTGAAATAAGTGTTGGCGGCGAGATATGCTCCCATGCTTGCGCCAGTTGTCAAAGGACGAGCATCCTGTCCGCATTCATTTTTGATAAGCGGCAAAACTTCTTCGGTGATATAGCGGTCGTAACGCGTCAGTAGTTCAGCTTTATGTGCTGGATGCGTTTGTTCATTTAGCAACGCATATTTATTTACGCTGTTGATTGAATAAGCGCGAATCATGCCGCTTTCGATAAAAGGTTTAATTGCATCAATCAGCAAAAATCTTTCATATTCGAGATAATCAGCTGCTGCTGTTGGGAACATTAAAAGCGGATAACCGCTTGAGCCGTAAGCCACGAGGGGCATTTCCATTCCTAAATTGTGGCTGTACCACCGTGTCTCTCTTTTATCCATTAAATAGTCTCCTGTTAATCAACATTTCAAATTGCACATTCCAAATTAAAAGCTAAATCTGGAATTTCATAATCAAAAACTTCGACAAAACGCTGGATGATTCGGTCTTCGACTTCGGCTAGATTAATTTCGCGTCCTAAAAGTCTGTCCATTGACATTACGGGTTCGCCTTCGCAAGCAACAATATGATTGAAAAAACTTAAATCCGTGTTGACGTTAAGCGCAAAGCCGTGAGTTGTCGTCCAGCGCTTGAGGTGAACCCCGATAGCGGCAACCTTGCCAAATCTAGTATGAACACCGGTTAAATCTTTGATTCTAAAACTTTCGACATCGAGATCAGCTAACGCGCGGATCAAAACTTCTTCGAGATTGCGAACGTAAGCGTGAACATCTTCGCGATCAGGACTTAAATTTATAATCGGATAGCCGACAATCTGTCCTAAACCGTGATAAGTCGCTTTGCCTCCGCGATTAATTTCAAAAACAGCTACCCCAAGTTCTTCAAGCATCTCCGGCGTTGGTAATATACTATTATTAACGGCTCGTCGTCCGAGCGTGAAAGTATGTGGATGTTCAAGCAGCAGCAGAGTATCAGGAAGAAGACGTTCGATAACTGCTTGTTCAATATCTTTCTGCAATTCTAACGCGGCGCCGTATTCGACACGACCCAAACGGCGAACTTCAAGCCTGCGTTCCATCATCATTTAATGCAATGAAAATACACTTCCGTAAAATTATTTTCGTGGTAAATTGTAAGACAAACTGAAGATTGTTCAAAATACGAGAAACTACAATGAAAAAATACACTAACTTCCGCTTTATTATCCTAGCGGTAGCTTTCCTATTTTTACTCAACTTTCCAGCCCAAGCGCAGAAACGCCGCCCAAATCGGGGTAGCAAAAGCACTACGACGACCAAAGCCAGCAATCTTGCTAATATAACCGCCGTCAAAGAAGGCGCGCAAATTATCAGCAACCAAATTAAGAATCTCGGACAATTTATTTTTGTTTACGGCGGTTCATTAACACGCATTCAGGTTATTGAACAAGCAGACAAACAGAGCAAACTTTCCGATGCTGCCCGCAAACAAAGCGAAACCGGCAAAAAAGGGCTGGTTCTGACGGTTCGCACGTTTAAAAACGCGATGCTCAAACTTGAAGATGACTTTCGCGCCAACCCTGCTTTGCGCCCTTTTTTGTTGCAACTAACTGGAGTGGGCGAAACTGCCACAACTGCTGAAGAACAAGCCGCCGCCGGACAGTTTGAACAATCAGGTCGAACATTGCTCCAAGTTTTAAATCAACTGACTGACACTTTGCAAGTAATGCACTAAATCAGTAAACAGTAAACAGTTATCATTTAGTATCGGTTTTATCTGATGACTGTTTACTTTTAACTGTTTACTGAATTAAGGTTTTTTGAGTTCAATTGTTGATTCGCAGGTTTCAACTTTTTTCGTCAAACTTTGCGCTGTCGTTTTCGTTTCGGCTGGGAGTCCAAGTTTTTGACGAATAAAGGCTTCTACTTCAGTTTCGATAATCTCGCCGTTAACGACAAAAGCTTTTTGGCTCACCGTCTCGCCTTTATTCTCTAGTTTCGCAGGCTCTAAAAATACGTTCCAGGGCGAGCCCCAATTGCGTGTGTCGCCGGTTGCCTGCCGATATGCGTAATGAGTGGTTTTCTGTTTTGCCTCACTTAATTCGGATTCGGTTACGACCGTAAAAGTAAATTTGTTGTCGGTGATGTTTTTCTTGGTGTCGTCAAGCGAAGCGTATTCGCTGATGGCGATAACATCAAAACCTTTGTCTTTGTATTTGTCGTAGAGTTTTTGAACGTGCGGCGCTTCGTTACGCCAATTGGGACACCAGGCCGCAAAATAAACGACGAGAACGAGCTTTTTCCCAGCCGTAAAAGAACGCAGATTAACATCTTTGCCGTCTTGCAGATTTTTGAATGTCCAATCTTTATAAGTAAATTCTTTCTCTGCCATCGGAGCAGACTCATCTCCGCTCGCAAATGCAAACGCTGAAAAACTCAAAATCAAAGCAAAAGCTAAAATCTGTTTCATAAATTCTCTCTACTTTTCTTCAAGCAAAGGTTTTATCACCGCTTCAAACTGTTCGCGTGTCCGCTCACCAGTAATTTTTTTGCGAAGCCGTCCTTCACGGTCAATAATAAATGTTGTTGGTAGCCCGACGTAGAGGTCGTTACGAATGGGTTCTTTGCCGACCGCAACCGTGTAATCCATCGCAAAATCCTTTTTGAAATCTTTTATTCCGGTCGCATCATCTTCATATGTTACGCCGACGACGCTCAAACCATTCGCCTCATAATCTTTTTGCAATTGAGTTAAAGCCGGGATTTCTTTGCGGCATGGCAAACACCAAGTCGCCCACAAATTGACCATCACGACGCGCCCGCGAAGTTCACTCAAGCTATTAATTTTTCCTTCCAAGGGTTCAAAGACAAACGCGGGTGCTGCGGGAAAATCCTGTGTTGGGACAGCTGTTTGATTATTTTGAGTTGCAACTACAGGTTTTGTTTCTTGTAGTGACAATGTTGAATCTAAGTTTGGGAAAAACGCCGCTAGACTCGAACTATTCAAAACTGTCGTGTAACCCGAAGCCACCAACAAACCTATAGCAATCAGCAAGATACCGGAAATGATTTCGACTGTGTGAAGATGCCGTTTGAAGCTTTTGAAGAAGGTTAAAAACCAGTTGAAGAAAACGCCGACGAGTAGAAAGGGAATAGCCAGTCCAAGCGAGTAAAATGCTGATAAAATTAAACCACTCTGCCAGCCGCCGGTTGATGCTGCCAAACCGATGATGCCGCCTAAAATAGGTCCTATGCAAGGCGTCCATCCTGCAGCAAATGCTAATCCCAATGTAAACGAACTAAAAAATCCGGCGGGTTTTGTATTGTTGTCCAAAAACCTTGTGTCTTTATAGAGCGCTCCAATTTTGAAGATGCCAAGCATTTGTAAACCGAATATGATGATGACCAGCCCGCCGATGATTCTAACCCAAATGTTGTTGAGTAAAGCCGAACCGATTAGGCCGGCCGTCCCGCCTAGAATTAAGAAAATCAGCGAAAGTCCGGCGTTAAAAGCGATTGAATTCAAAATAACCGCTCGTCGCGCTTCCCCGGTCGAACCTTCCTCACCTTTCAAGCCATTGATGCTGACCCCGGAAATCATCGAAATGTAACCCGGTACAAGAGGAAAAACGCAGGGCGAGAGAAAAGACAAAATGCCGCCCGCAAAAGAAATTAAAATGTTATAAATGCTTAAACCTTCCATAGTTGTTAGAAAAGATTGCAAAAGAATTTAGTTTTCGTATATTAACATACAGCAGAGCGCGGAAATAATTCCCGCCGGACAAATTACGCGTGAACCCGTGTCGCAGATTTTTCGTATAAAAACTGGTTTTCCCGCTTTCCTCAAAATTTACGGCAAAACTTTTTGACAGATTGAAGTGCTTCAGAAAAAAATGACAAGAAAACAATGATCAAAGAAACCACGCAAAGGCACATTTTAATTGTTGACGACCATGACGATTTAGCAACTCCATTGTGTAAAGTTTTCGATGAATGCGGTTACACTGTTAAAACGCTTGAAACCCGCATAGCAGCGGTTGATTTATGCGATTTAGATTCCTTTGATTTGATCGTTGTTGATCTCGACGATGTTGACGAAAACGACAAACCTGTCAACCGCAACCACCTCACCGCCGACGGCGACGAAATTATCAAAGCCTTCAAAATCTGTGCTTCGAACTTTAACCGCGAGGAAAATTTTAACGAAGAAGAATTGCGAAATATGGTCGAAACCGTTTTGAACTATAAGTCGCAGTTTGTTGACGACGAACGAGTAATGCAAAATTGGCGCGAGAAAATCGAATTTGAACTACCAAGCGCAATTACCTTAATGCACAGCGTTTTAAATTACCTTCTCGTTCGCGTGGCTAAAATGGGTGTTATTGAACCGGAGAAATCTAACGTTTTTGTCGCCCTCGACGAAGCTTTTGTCAACGCCGTCAAACACGGCAATAAATACAATCATCAAAAAATTGTTCGCATTACCGCAGAGGTTTCGCGCCGCGAAGCCCGCTTTACCGTCGAAGACGAAGGCGATGGTTTTGACGTCACGCAAATTCCAGATCCGCTCGATCCAACAAATCTTTTCAAAACCTCCGGGCGCGGGGTTTTCTTAATGTATAACATTATGGACGAAGTGAAATATAACGAACGCGGCAATCGCCTGACGTTGGTAAAAAAGCCGGAAAAAACGATTGTCGAATAACGCAGATAAGCGCAGAAATTTTTAATTTATCTGTGTTAATCTGTGGTTTTATATGAAAGTTACAATCGGGCAAATCAATACGACTAACGGCGATTTGGAAGGCAATCTCGCTAAAATTTTGCGGGCAATCGAACAAGCCAAAAGAGATGGCGCAGATTTAATTGTTTTGCCGGAAGTTGCCACGCACGGTTACACTTCGCTCGATTGGTTTTTGGACGCCGATATCGCGGCACACTCGCTTGAACCTGTTAAAAAAATCATTGCCTCAACGCAAGGTCTGACGGCAATTATCGGCACGGTTCGCCCAAACGAAAGCGAAAACGGGCGCCGGCTCTACAATTCTGCCGCCGTTATCCACAACGGCGAATTGCTTGGATTTGCCGATAAAACTCTGTTGCCGGAGTATGATGTTTTTGATGATCCGCGTTATTTTGAACCAGCAAATCATCGGCAAATTTTTGAGGTGAACGGCAAAAAACTGGGCGTAGTGGTTTGCGAAGATTTTTGGAACGATAAAACTTTCTGGCGCGAACGGCTTTACGAAAGCGACCCGACTGACGAAGTGATTGCTCTAGGAGCAGACATTATCATTGCCATCAACGCTTCTCCGTTCAACAAAGGCAAAATTGGTTTGCGCTGCGATATGGTGGCGCACCGCGCGCGTCAGGCG
This sequence comes from Pyrinomonadaceae bacterium, assembly GCA_040005335.1. Classification (GTDB taxonomy): domain Bacteria; phylum Acidobacteriota; class Blastocatellia; order Pyrinomonadales; family Pyrinomonadaceae; genus JBBQUS01. Next base: position 5,697 of record JBDTZD010000328.1, read on the forward strand.
AAAACCCCAATAGTTTTTGTGAATTTGATAGGCGGCAACGACGGTGTGATTTTCGACGGCGCGAGTCTTATTGCTGATTCGCAAGGCGACATCATTCTGCAGGCTCCGGCTTTTCAGGAATTTACTGCAACAATCGAGATTAACGATGCCCTTCCCGATTCGCGCGGCATCACCGGCGACGAAACTGAATCAATCCGGCAGGCACTCGTTTTGGGTATTCGCGATTATGCCCGCAAAAATCGTTTTGAAAAAGCGGTTTTAGGTTTATCCGGCGGGATTGATTCGGCTCTTGTCGCAGCCTTGGCGTGCGAAGCTCTCGGCGCGGAAAATGTTTTATCAGTTTTGATGCCGTCGCCGTTTTCATCACGCGGCAGTATCGCGGATTCTAAAAAGCTTGCTGCTAATCTCGGAATGCCGACACGCACCGAGGAAATTTCGAATGCCTTTGAAATTTTGCTGCGGCAACTGAATTTGCATAAGCCCAATCACGGCGGTGAAAATCTGGCGGCGGAAAACATGCAATCGCGTCTGCGCGGCGTTATTTTGATGACTATTTCCAATGCCGAAGGACGGCTTGTCTTAGCAACTGGCAATAAATCGGAATTAGCTGTGGGTTACTGCACTTTGTACGGCGATACCAATGGCGGTCTGGCTGTTTTGGGCGATGTTTTAAAAACTGAAGTTTGGGATTTAGCAAGACACATCAACAACTCGGCAGGACGTGAAATCATACCCAATGAAATTATCGAAAAAAAACCTTCCGCCGAGCTTGCTCCGAATCAATTTGACCAGGACAGCCTGCCGCCCTATGAGTTAATGGATCCGATTCTAAAGTTGTATTTCGAGCAAAAACTCGCTCCCCAAGAGATTATCGCTCAAGGACACGAAGCAAAATTAGTATATGACCTGCTCAATAAAGTCGAATCATCAGCAAACGAATTCAAACGCCGCCAATTACCGCCGACTTTGATAATTTCGCGTAACGCCATCGGCGTCGGGCGCCGTCGCCCTGTCACCCATCGTTACCGGCGAACCGCACCATAATTCGTAAAATTGAGTGCAAAAATAAAAAGGCGGTCTAAACCGCCTTTGATAAAGATTAGATTTTTGCCAATACTGCCGTTTCTTAATTTTTCTTTTTCGTACTGGTAGATTTAGCAGGTTCTTTAGCCGTATTAACCTCTATTTGCCCTTTGGCATCTTCGAGTTTAGCTTGATCGAAACCTGAAGGAGCGACTTTAACAAGTTTTTCCATCATCGCTACACCTTCTGTCTTCATAGCTTTATCATTGTTTTGATCGCCCATCGCAATTAGCGAAGCGCCAAGTTCATAAAGTGCGTCCGGATTGTCAGGCTGCGCGGTCAGAACTTTGCGGTATTCAGGAATAGCCTTTTCGAGATCGCCTGAAGTAAAAACTGCTTGCGCTAAGCTTAATTGAGCTTTTTGCTTTTTCGCAGCATCGGGTTCGACAGCAATATAATCTTCGTAAGCCTTGGCTGCATCTCCGGCTTTGTTAGGATCAGTTTTGATAAGCAACCTATAAGATTCAACACGGTCACTAATCATTGCAAATTTGCCGTCGTTAAAATTTTTGGCTTGAGCAGCGTCGGTAGGAGCAGTTGATTTACTAAAAACATCAACAGCTTTCTGTAAGGCGTCAACCGCCGCTTGAAAATCTTTTCCGGCATCGGCAATTCCAGCCGGACGCGCAGCTTTATCAGGATTTTTTACGGCAACGTTATACTTATCAACTCCGCGCGCACGATATGCAATAGCTTTGTTACGCAGCATCACCGTTGAAGACCCCCAATAATCTGGATCGGCATTATAACCTTCGTCAAATTTCGCAATGGCGGTTTCATAATCCTTTTTTTCAAGCGCTGCGCCGCCTTCTTTTAAAGTACGTTTAACAACTTCGATAGAGTTTTTGAGTTTCTCGTTTTTGGCAACACCCTCAGAACAACGTTTAACTTCAGCATCGTATAATTTACG
>JBDTZD010000151.1:0-7656 GCA_040005335.1 Pyrinomonadaceae bacterium
ATGAATCGTACGCCGCTTTTATTTCTCAATGTTCTGATTATTGCAACTTGCGGTTTGATCTACGAATTACTTGCCGGAACGCTGGCGAGTTATGTTCTGGGCGATTCGGTGACGCAGTTTTCAATTATCATCGGGGTTTATCTGTTTGCGATGGGCGTCGGTTCATGGCTTTCTAGCTTTCTTGATAAAGATTTAGCGGGAAAATTTGTAGATGTCGAACTCGGCGTTGCTCTGCTTGGCGGTTTGAGCGCGCCCGTTTTGTTTTTGACTTTTGCCTACGCCAAATATTTTTACCTAATTCTATACCTCGTCGTTTTTCTGATAGGAACGCTCGTTGGACTGGAAATCCCGCTGTTGATGCGAATTTTAAAGGACGAACTGGATTTTAAATCGCTCGTTTCGCGCGTTCTAGCTTTTGATTACATCGGCGCGCTCATCGCTTCGCTTCTGTTTCCCCTACTGCTCGTGCCGCGTTTAGGGCTTGTGCGAACATCTTTGCTGTTTGGGATGCTCAACGCAGGCGTAGCATTGTGGGGAACCTGGCTGCTCTTGCCGCTCATCAAACAAAACGTCCAAATCTTGCGTATCAAAGCAGTTTTTATTTTGATTCTGCTCGTCATCGCGTTTATCAAGGCGGACGCGCTAACTTCTTTTGCCGAAGACGGGCTGTTTGTTGACAACATCATTTACGCCAAATCTTCAAATTATCAACGCATTATTGTGACGCAGGGGCGCGGTGGTTACTCGCTTTTCTTAAACGGCAATCTGCAGTTTTCTACCGTTGACGAATACCGCTATCACGAAGCCCTCGTACATCCGGCAATGCAAGCGTTTGGCGCAAATCCAAAACGGATTTTAGTTTTGGGCGGCGGCGACGGACTGGCTTTACGCGAAATCTTGAAATATCCGACGGTTGAATCGGTTCAACTAGTTGACCTCGATCCGGGTATGACGAATCTTTCCAGCCGACTAAAATTGCTTGCTGAACTAAATCAACATTCGTTTGAAAACCCAAAAGTTACGGTTACAAACGCTGACGCTTTTGTTTGGCTCGATGAAAATAAGAGCGGAGAGCCGTTTGATGTGGCGATTGTGGACTTTCCTGACCCAAATAATTTCGCTCTTGGCAAACTCTACACAACCCGCTTTTATAATCTGCTCAAAACACGATTGCGCCCCGATTCGGCAGTGGTCGTTCAAACGACTTCGCCGCTTTTCGCCCGAACTTCATACTGGTGCATTATCAAAACGCTCGAAGCCGCCGGATTTGTGGTTAAGCCATTTCAAACAACTGTTCCGTCATTTGGCATTTGGGGCTACGCGCTTTGTAAATTAGAGCCCTTTGACCCGCCAACTGCGGCGCCGAAAAACATGGAATTAAAATTCATGGATGATAACGCAATGCAGTCTTTGTTTGTCTTTCCAGCGGACGTTGCCAAACCAAACGAAGAAATTGAAGTCAATCGCCTGGACAATCAAGCACTAGTGCGTTACTACGAAGCCGAATGGCGCAGATTCGAGCAGTAAAAGTTTATGATTCGGCAAATTAAAACAGTTGCGGGGTACGATTCTTTGAAGCAGCAGCAGGGAGTCGTTGTCATGCATTTTGGTTTTGATTGGAATTCGTTTGACCGGACAATGCAGCGAACGCTGTTTGAGCTGCAACCTGAGTTTGGAGAAACCGTTTCGTTTGGCTTTGTTGATGTTGACAATAATGCAACGGTTGAATTGCTCAAACAAATAAATCTGGTCAACGTTCCAACGCTGGTTTATTTTTTTAACGGCAAGCAGCAAGCCATCGAAGTGGGAATGAAACCGATGGACGAGATTCGCACTAAAATAAATATGCTTTTATCAATTGGTTGAAGATTCATGATCCAAGAGATAAAAACAACAGAAGAATATAAAAATATCATCACAACAAATAAGTTTATTGTCATTCATTTCTGGGCTGCATGGAATAGATATGACTTGACGATGCGCGAAAGATTGGAAGAATTGAATACGAAGTTTAAGGGAACAGTGGTTTTCTTTGGTGTAAATGTTGATCTACTGGATTTGGTTGATCTAATAAGAAACGCGAAAGTTTGTAATATTCCAGCATTAGCTTATTACCATAACGGTAATCTTCTTGAGACCATTATTGGATTGATGAGCGCGAACCAAATCCAAAGAAGAATCAACACAATTTTGAACGCCAATTGATGAAAACCTTTACACGCAGGGAGATTTTAGCCGCTTTTCTCGGTGCGCCCTTTGCTCTGGCGGCTTGTCGAACTGAAAACAATAGTTCTCATATTTCTGGTGAAATTATTGGCGCATCTGCAGATTTGGGGCATCGCTTGCGTGACGGCAATCTTAATTTTGAGATTCCGCCGGATCGTTGGGAAACCAGCAAAGTCGTCATTGTGGGCGGGGGAGCGGCTGGACTGTCGGCAGCCTGGAAACTGCAAAAAGAAGGATTTAATGATTTTGTTCTGCTGGAGCTTGAAAAGGCATCGGGCGGTACTGCGCGAAGCGGTGAATCCAGCATTTGCAAATTTCCGTGGGGAGCGCATTATTTGCCTGTCCCCTCACGCGAAAACGCCGAACTCATCGAGTTGCTCGATGAGATGCAGTTGCTTGAAGGTAAAAACGCGAATGGAGAACCAATTGTTGCCGAACAGTTTCTCTGCCGCGAACCGGAAGAGCGAACCTTTTACAAAGGTCGCTGGTACGAAGGAACTTATCTGCGAGTTGGCGCAAGCGAAGAAGATTTACGACAGTTAAACAATTTTCAGCAAGAAATAAATTACTGGGTTTCGTGGCGCGACGCTCATGGAAAACGCGCCTTTACGATTCCCGTTGGTGCTTGCTCAAACGATCCTTTCGTGACGGATCTCGACAAAATTACTTTCGCGGATTGGTTAAAGAATAAAAATTTTACTTCGCCGCGCCTGCTTTGGTGGTGCGATTACGCTTGTCGAGATGATTACGGACTAAAGCTTGAACAAACGAGCGCGTGGGCCGGATTGTTTTATTTTTGCTCGCGCGTGTCCAAAGCTGGCGAAGAATCCGCCGCGTTTATTACTTTTCCCGAAGGTAACGGGCGTTTTGTCAATCATCTTCACTCCAAATCAAAGAAGGAAATTCGTCTGAGTCAAGCAGTTTATGAAATTGTGCCAAACGACGCGGGCGTTGATGTTTTAACTTTCGATGCAGAAACAAACATGATGCGCGGGATTCATGCCGAAAAAGTTATCTTTGCCGCGCCCATTTTTTTGACGAAATATTTAATTCGAGATTTCAAGCAAAACACCCCTGCTTTTGTCGCAGAATTTGAGCATAACGCTTGGTTTGTAGCGAATTTGACGCTCAAAGATCGCCCCAAAAACAAATTTAGAAAAGATTTTCCGCTCTCGTGGGACAATGTAATTTACGAAAGTCCGAGTTTGGGCTATGTTAACTCGACTCATCAGCAGGAAATTGATTACGGCGCAACGATTTTTACTTATTATTTCCCGATGTGCGAGTCAGGGATTGATCCAAAAGCCGGACGCTCGAAATTGTTTTCCTTTGATTGGCAAGCCTGCGCCGATGTTGTTTTATCGGATTTAAGCAGGGCGCACAATGATATTCGAGATTTGACGACGCGAATTGACGTGATGCGCTGGGGACACGCAATGATCAGTCCTCGCCCTAATTTCTTGTGGAGCGGCGTTAGGGCACAAGCCGCGACGCCATTTAGAAACGTTTATTTTGCACACTCGGACCTGAGCGGAGTCGCGCTTTTTGAAGAAGCCTTTGATCAGGGTTTACGCGCCGCCCGCGAAATAATTCAGACGTTAAGATAAAAATTAATCGCCGGTGGAATTTAAATTTGTCGAGTGATTGAGAATTTGCCGAACTTTTTGCCGCAAAATTTCCGGGTCAAATGGTTTGAGCAGCAAATCCATTTTGTTCGTCCAGTCCTGTTCGGGGATTTTTAACCCGTAACCACTGATGAACAGAAAGGGCAAATCCGGCTGCTTTTCACGGAGCGTTTTGAAGACATGCTCGCCTCCGATTTTGGGCATCAAGGCATCGGTAATTACCAGACTTATTTGGCCTCCAGCGTAACGGTCAAAAAACTCCAAAGCCTCCGCTCCGTCTGAAGCAGTCAAAACATTATAACCATCAGCAGATAGAATTTCCTGCATCAATTCACGAACGCTTTGTTCGTCTTCGGCAATTAAAATCGTCTCGTTGCACTTGGCAGGGTTTTTTCCGTCAGCAGGCAACGTTTTAATCAGCTCAACCGCTTGGGCTTCGGGCAGCCGGATGACAAAAGTAGTGCCGGCACCGGGTTCGCTCGCGACCGAAATTGAGCCGTTGTGCTGTTTAACGATGCCATAAACAATTGCCAGTCCTAAACCGGTTCCGCGTCCCATTTCTTTTGTGGTAAAAAACGGCTCGAAAATTCGCGCTCTGGTTTCGCTGTTCATTCCCGTACCGGTGTCCGTGATAATAAGCTCAACGCCTGAAAAGGAAGTTTCTGAATGATTGAAATTTTTTGAATTATTAGGATTTTCGCCTTGGATATTTGCCCCTGAATTACACGTTTTGATAATCAGTTTGCCCCCATCCGGCATCGCATCCCTGCCATTGAGCGCGAGATTAGTCAGAATCTGCCTGATTTGCGTGGCATCAGCTTTAACAAAACTCAAATCTTCAGCCAGAGAAATTTCGATTTCGATGTTTTCGCCGATCATATGCCGCAAAAAGCCCACAGTTTCCCTAACCGTATCGTTAATATTGAGAACTTGCGGCAACAATATCTGGCGACGCGCGAAAGCCAGCAGTTGTTTAGTCAGATCGGCCGCCCGACCACACAATTCTTTAACGCGGTGCAGATTTCTCGCTGCCGGATGGTCGGGCTGAACTTTGAGAATCGCCATTTCGGTAAAGCCAATCATGCCCGTCAACATATTATTGAAATCATGTGCGACGCCGCCCGCGAGCATTCCGATTGATTCAAGTCTTTGAGCTTGCATTAACTGCTCTTGGGCTTGTTTGTGTTCAGTCACATCAATACCGGTAATCAAAACTGCCGGTTTGTTTTGAAATTCGATAGTGGCTCCGGTCATCTCGAGCCAGCATTCTGAATTATCCTGGCGCAGCATTTTGGCTTCCCCGCGCGGCACTGAAATTCCGGCAATCAACTTTTCATAATTCTTTCTTGCGAGTTCAATAAAATCAGGATGAACTTGTTTGAGAAATGACAAGCCAAGCAGTTCGCCCGGATTAAATTTAAGAATAGCGGTGGCGGTTGGATTGATATAACGGACGATTTCATTTTGGAGAATAAAAATTCCAGCTGCGTTGTGTTCCGTGAGCTGACGAAAAAGCGCCTCGCTCGCTAGCAGCGCATCGGTTGCTGCGACTGCGCGCTCACGCTCGTCATCGAGCAACCACACAATCAACCCAAGCGCAATCCAAAACAAGAGAATTGTTTCAATCAGAATGTAGTAAAGCAGAAATGTTGGAATTAATTTGACAGTTATAAAAGGTAAAGTTACATAAAGAAATTGGTACACTCCATAAACTAAAAAGCTCGCCAAGACGATTCTTTTACCGGTACTGCGCTTATTCCTCCAGACCATCGAAATGCAAAATGCGCCAATTAAAAACGCTGCACTGGCAATTAAAGCATGACTGCTGATTCGGAGAATAAACCTGAGAGATGAATCAGTCGTATATGCAGTGGCAAAAGTCATAACCACGCCGGCAAAAATGGATAAAGCGGAATACCAGGAAAGAGTTTTGCGAGAAACAGGCTTGTCTGTCGCTAATTCGTAAGAGCCCAAAATCAATAAGGGCACTTGCAAATAACCGGACGATAAATAAAAGACAGCATTTAACAGTCGAAACGGGTTAAGCGCCGGAAGGTAAGAGGACATCGCAAAACCGAAAGAGCTTCCAAACAGATAAAAACTGCAAAAAAGCCAACTCCACGCCCAGAGCAGTAAATAGTTTTTCCGATAGGTAAAGTAAAAGTAAAAAACAACGATACTAATTAGCAGGGTTTGCAGTCCCTCCATGATTATCGTGATGTTAACCAAACTGTTTAAATCCATATCGTCAACAGAACCGCCTAGTTTTAGCGAAGGAGGAATGGCAGCTATTTCCGCAGCTGTAAATGCAAAAAACTACAGCCACTGCCCTCGATCCAAATGCTTCTGAAAATCAGCCAGTTATAACCTTTAATTTTTTTGCAAAGGCGTAGGATTAAACTTTTAAGACGAGGAAATCAACCGCCCGCCCCCATTATGGCAGAAACCTTTCTATGATTGAAGTTTGGCGTTGAATTCCTGCAGCGCGCCAAAACGATCGAGTCGTTCTGATGTTTCTTCAGTTCTAGTTTTGACAAAGGCATTAAATTCTTGCGATTTATTGCGCGGTACGCTTAAGGTTTGCCAATCGTTTGAGCGAAAATGCTTTGCCAGTAAAATAATTTGCCCGACATGATAAGCGCAGTGCGACAGAGCGCGGTTGAGAGCTTCGATGACAGTATGCTCTTCATTGCGAATCGTGACGGTTTTTGACAAATCTTCGGGCGCGAGCGATTCAACTGCGGCAAGCAAAATCATCCAGCCGTTTTCCCAGGATTCAAGCAGATTTTGCCTGGTTTCGTTTTCCAGCGTGACAAATTCCAAATCGCGGTGGCGGTTAGGTTTTTCGCCGTCGCTTGTTAAAAAGTCGGTCCAGCGCGAACGAAAATTACCTGCCAAATGTTTTGTGATAGCGGCAATACTGTTGGCTTCGGCGTCAATCGAGCGAAAAAACTCGGCGTCCGAAACTTGCGCAAAAGATTTGTCGGCCAGACTTTTGTAATTACGAAACGAAGCAAGCACGTCCGCTAAATAATTTAACATCACCGGATTGTCCATAATTTCAACAAAATAACATCTATTCCGCGTTGGGTTGAGCCAAAATCCATTCAAGCGCTTCATCACGTCCCGCGAGAAAAGATTTCCAATCCGGTTCAATGAGTTTGTCAGGCAAAATACCGGGCGTGTCTTGTTCCGCAAATTTGTAAAGCTCAATTGAGTAACTAAGCCTCAAATGCGAATTGGGGAGCGAAACTCCTCTGTTTTCCTGATAGCCGACGGGACGTGCGCCCGTCGGTTCGCCGACCAGAATCGCGTGTAAATCGTTTTTGAAATCAGCAGTGTTTGCCATTCCGGCTGAAAAAGTTACTCGTCCGGCAATCACAAATAATCGCCCGCGTTCCATAAACTTTTTTCGTTCCTTGATTTGCTTGACGAAAAAATCACGCCCGCGCGTAAAATCCCCGCCGCCATTTTGCCGCATATCTATGACCAGCTTTTCAACCGAATTATTATCAATAAAATCAAACAATTCACCGGAGAATTTAGCGAATTCAGCGCGGCGCGGATACCATTTGAAATTAACGTAAACTGTTTTTGCCTGTTTCAAATAACTAAAGGAAAGCGGTTCGTCTTCTTTTTGCAGATAAAGCGGCGCAATTTTGTAAGGGAAAATCCACTCGGTTTTTTCATTTTGGGGGATTGCTGTTAATTCTTGACTAAACTTTTTGCCTTTCGCGTCAACAAAATCATAAACGGCTTTGTCTGAATCTTTAGTTGCATTAATAGCTTTCAAAAAAACCGGATA
>JBDTZD010000300.1:0-2299 GCA_040005335.1 Pyrinomonadaceae bacterium
GAAAGCGGGCGGCGCATAAAGACGACGCGGCAGTCAAACGCATCTTCAAACATATCGGCACGAGTGGCGGCAATTTCAAGTTCATTCGAGCATTCTTCATCGCTCAGAATTTCAACGAATAAATCATGATTTTTCCTGGTCAACCGGACGTCTCGAACATTGTCACAGTAGCTGCGGTCAAGCGCGTTAGCGAGGCGCAGAATCGCTCCCAAGCGCTGGACAGTTTGTTTTTCCGCTTCGTTTAAAGCCATAAAATCCAAATGCTTTTCTTTTGGCAGAGAGCCGCGGTGATAACGGGCGACATTGGCGATCACGTTGCGTTCAGATTCGGTAAAGCCGGTCAGTTCCGAATGCTTGATCAAATACAACGAATGTTTATGATGCTCGCTGTGCGCGATGTGATAGCCGATGTTGTGGAGCAGAGCCGCCGCCGAAAGCAAAGTTCGTTCATGACGGCGCAAATTGTAGATCGGCACGAGCGCGTCGAAAATCTTTTCGGCGAGCGCGGCGACTTGCAGACTGTGGTTTTCTTCATAACCAAATCTGCGCCCGACCGCAAAAACGCCTTTTAATCTTGAATCCGCGACGTCCGGCACTGGCGGCATGGATTCGGCTTCGATTTCGCTCAAGTAATCAATAATCACGCCTTCGCGCAAAGCAAAATCGCAGGGATTGAGAGTTTTAATTTTGAGAGCGCGCATGACGCCTTCTAAAATTTGTCCGCCGGCAATTAAAATATCGGCTCGCTGCGCCGACATGGTCGGAAGATTAAGGCGCTCATCGTAATTTTTCGCAGCAAGTTCCGCATTAAACTCTGCCAGACGAAGGAAAGAAATTTCGCCGTTTGCCGATTGATCCAGATTTACCAAGCGGCTCAAAGCCAGAATCGTGCCGCTCGTCCCCGTTGCCAATTCCCATCGGGGCGCGCCGATTTCGCGCACCGGACGATCGAGCGCCGACCGAATATGCGTTCGCAGTTCGCGCAATTCTTTAATTGTCGGAGGATCATTTTTGAGAAAACGCTCGGTCAAACCGACAGCACCGATTTTCATCGAAAAAAGCTGTTCCGGTTCTCCGTTTTTCATCAGCGATAATTCGGTCGAGCCGCCGCCGATATCAATATTAAACACTGTTTTCGCGTTATTGCTGAAAAAGCTGGCGACGGCGATGCCAATCACGCGGGCTTCTTCGACCGGAGATAAAACCTCGACGCGGACAGTTGTTTGGGCTTCGATTTTGGCAATAAACTCAGCAGCGTTATCGGCTTCGCGCACCGAAGCGGTCGCTACGGCCAAAACCTTTTCTGCGCCGCGCGCCTCCGCGATTTGGCGAAAACGGTTGATAGTAATGGCGGCACGGTTGATGGCAGCCTCCGACAAATGCTTGTCGCGCAAAGTGTCGCTTCCAAAGCGCACACTGTCTTTATCATTGTAAATAAAGACAAACGAATCTGCGGCGGCCACCTCCGCAATCACGAGTTTGATGGAGTTTGAGCCGATGTCAATGGCAGCCAGCTTTTCTGTTTTCATCCGCTAAAAAGTTTAAAAGTTTAAAGTTTAAAGTTCCAGATTCAGATTACAAAGTTATCCGGTTAATTGCTAGAATCACATTTACAAACTTGCGCTTAAATAGCTACATTAGATACACAATTAAAACTTTGAACTTTAAACCCTGAACTTGATTTATGAAAGTACGCGAAGTGATGACTAGCGACGTCGGCTATTGTCAACCAGATACCAGTTTGACAGGTGCAGCAATGATCATGTGGCAGCGCGACTGCGGCGTAGTGCCGGTAGTTAACGAGCAAAAACGGGTAATCGGAATGATTACCGACCGCGACATCTGTATCGCCGTGGCGACAAAAAATCGGTTGGCATCGGATATTCAGGTGAGCGAAATTATTTCCGGAAAAGTAGCATTCTGCCAGCCGAATGATGATGTCGAAGACGCACTTAAAACTATGAAGAAGCGTCAGCTGCGTCGCCTGCCAGTGACCGACAAAGATAATGTTTTGCTTGGCATTATCTCAATGGGTGATCTGCTGAATGTTGGAAAAGGCAAAGAAATCAAGAAAAAATTGCTCGCAGCAATACGTGAAATCACCAGCTTCCGCCCGGTTCACCTGCACGAAATCACCGCCGAACATGCAAAGCACGACGGACAAAACGAATATTCCAACGAACTAGACCAAACGCCTTGGGTTAAGTTTGTTGAGGAGCAAATCATTACGGCAGACACAATGATATCTGAGGAAACTGAAAAACCAGAGATATCAAAATAAACCTGAACTGGATAAATA
>JBDTZD010000127.1:0-7624 GCA_040005335.1 Pyrinomonadaceae bacterium
TGTCTAAAGCTCTCGTTCCAAAAAAGGTGTTGAGCGTCGGTATTAAATTTTCTTGTGGAATTTGCGGCGTCGAACCGCTTGAGAGAAAAAATGCGCCGCTCAGAAGGTGCGGCAAACCGAGCATCAAAATATTGATAGCTGTGCCGCTGACAACTTGATCAGCTTGAAAGCGAATCGTCGCGACCGCATGAACCATTGCTAAAGCCACTCCCGCTAGGACGCCAGCCGTAATGCCAAGCACATAGCTTCCCGTCGTGACAGTGACAGCCGCCGCCGTAAAAGCCCCGCCGAGCATCAACCCTTCGAGGGCAATGTTGATAATGCCCGAGCGTTCCGAATAAAGTCCGCCGAGGGCAGCAAAGATGAGTGGTGTCGAAAGCCGAATCGCCGAATAAAGAAAAGTGAGTTGTAGTAGTTCGTTCATTTTTTGAAATTAATGATTCCTTTAAAGGCGGCTTCGGCGGCGACAAAAAGAATGATAATGCCTTGCAAAACCTGGACTAAATCTTTGGAGACTTTGGGCGTAAAAGCGTCAACGAAAATGCCTCCATGCGACAAAATTCCAAATAATAGCGCGGCAAAAATCACGCCGACGGGATGATTCCGTCCAAGCAGCGCGACTGCGATTCCGGTATAACCGTAATTGTCGGAAAATCCATCATAGTAGCGATACCGATGTCCCAGCACTTCGTTGATGGCGACCATTCCGGCCAACCCGCCTGAAATCGTCATCGCCAAAATGATTTGTTTGCGCGGTGAAATGCCTCCGTATTCTGCCGCCGCCGAATTTGCGCCAACTACTCGCAGCTCGTAACCCCATCTTGTGCGCCAGAGAAAAATATAGACCAAGCCGCACATCAGAAGGGCGAGCAAAAATGAAAAGTTAAGCGGGATATGGGACGGCATTCCGGGAAGCAAACCGCTCAAATGAGGGATCCGCGCGGCTTCGCCAATAGGGGCAGTTTCCAAAATTGCGTCAAACGGAACTTTAAGATAATACTGCGTAAAATAACCGACGAGGGCGATGCCGATAAAGTTGAGCATAATCGTGTTGATCACTTCATGCGAACCAAATCTTGCTTTTAATATGCCTGGAATCGCGCCCCAAATTGCTCCAGCCAGAATTGCCGCCAGCATGCACAGCGGAATTAGCAAAATGCTCGGCAAGCTCATCCACGAATAGTTGACTTCGCCCACTACCGTTCCGCCAAATTTAATTCCGACAAACGCCGTTGCTAAAGCGGCCACGTAAAGCTGACCTTCGGCTCCAATGTTTAAAAGTCCGCAACGAAACGCGACCGTTACCGCCAAACCGGTAAAAATCAACGGCGTCGCGTAAAACAGCGTGTTGCCAATGCCTTCCGGATATGACAATGCACTGCCAAGCAGGAGACCGTAAGCTTCAAGCGGATTGTCGCCGATCACCAGAATAACTATCCCTCCGACAATAAATGCCGCAACAACAGCGATTAACGGAAATAATAATTCTCGAAAAATTTTCATTAGCACAATGGAAACTAAAATTAGTTTGAACGCAATGGAAAATATAGCTTCCATCTTGCTTTCTGTCACTAAACAAAGCGAAAAATTAATATTTTGAAATGCAACATACAATTAAACACAATACTTGACAACACCGCACTCAGGTTTTATTATTTAGTTACACGCAATACTAAAGTGCAAACATAAGGTTATGCGAATTCTGCAAAAAATATCGCTTCTTTTAAATTATTGATTTCAAATGGTAGAGTTTTACTATAACCGGAATTTATCTTTATGAGAATTGAGAGATTAACTTTACGCGGACAAGAAGCCGTTCAGAGCGCCATTGAATCGGCTGAAAAAAATCAAAATCAGCAAGTCGAGCCAGAGCATCTGCTCCTCGCGATGCTGTCGCAGGAAGAAGGCACTGTCAAACCCATTCTAGGTAAGATAGGCGTTCAACCCGGAGCGATTCTGCGCGAAACGGAAGCCGCAATCAACCGTTTCCCAAAAGTTTCCGGTGGACAGCAGTACTTTAGCGGGCGCATTAATAACGTTTTTAACGTCGCGCAAAAAGAAGCCGAAGCGTTTAAAGACGAATACATTTCGACCGAACATCTGCTGCTCGCGATGGCGGACGAAAAAGATGGTGACGCCGGCAAGATTCTGCGTTCAAATGGAATCAAGCGCGACGATCTGCTTAAAGTTATCGAGCAAATCAGGGGCGGTGCGCGAATCACTGATCAAAACGCCGAAGCTAATTATCAGGCTCTGGAAAAATATTCAAAAGATTTAACCGATTTAGCGCGCAAGGGCAAACTCGATCCGGTCATTGGGCGCGACGATGAAATCCGCCGGACAATTCAAGTTCTCTCGCGCCGGACAAAAAATAATCCGTGTTTGATTGGTGAGCCGGGAGTTGGTAAAACGGCTATTGTCGAAGGTTTAGCGCAAAGGATTGTCTCGGGCGACGTGCCGGAAACCTTAAAAGGCAAACGCCTGGTTGCGCTTGATTTGGGATCAATGCTCGCCGGGGCAAAGTATCGCGGCGAATTTGAAGACCGCCTGAAAGCTGTTTTAAAAGAAATCGAAGGTGCGAACGGGCAAATCGTGCTTTTTATTGACGAACTGCATACGCTCGTCGGAGCGGGCGCTGGCGAGGGCGCGATTGATGCCTCAAATATGCTCAAACCCGCATTGGCTCGCGGCCAACTGCGCTGCGTTGGTGCCACCACGCTCGGCGAATTTCAAAAATATATCGAAAAAGACAAAGCTTTAGAGCGGCGTTTTCAGCAAGTTTACGTCGGCGAACCAAACGTCGAGGACACAATTGCGATTCTGCGAGGTTTGAAAGAGCGCTACGAAGTGCATCACGGTGTTCGCATTAAGGACTCAGCCATCGTGGCGGCTGCAACGTTGTCAAACAGATATATTGCCGACCGCTTTTTACCTGACAAAGCAATTGATTTGATTGACGAAGCGGCGTCGCGCCTCCGAATCGAGATTGATTCGCTGCCGCAGGAAATTGACGTGCTGGAGCGGGAAATCCTGCAGCTCGAAATTGAACGGCAAGCGTTGACGCGCGAGACGGACGAAAAATCAAAACACCGTCTCGAAGACATCGAAAAACGGATTGCTGATTTGCAGGAGAAATCATCGGGCATGAAAGCGAAATGGCAATCTGAAAAAGCTGAAATCGAGAAAATGCGGACTGCCAAAGAGCAACTCGAAGCTGCGAAGTTGCAGCTTGAACAAGCTCAAAATGCTGGAGATTTACAGAAAGCGGCGGAATTGCGTTACGGCAAAATTCCCGAACTTGAAAAGCTGTTAAGCGAGGAGCAAAACCGCCTGTCGGAACTGCAAACTGATGGCGTGATGCTCAAGGAAGAGGTTGACGAGGAAGACGTGGCTGATGTCGTGGCTCGCTGGACGGGCGTCCCGGTTTCGAAAATGCTTGAAGGCGAGATGCAAAAACTGGTGACAATGGAAGACCGTCTTCGTCATCGCGTGATCGGGCAGGACGAAGCTCTGATTGCGGTGTCAAACGCCGTCCGGCGCGCCCGTGCCGGTCTTCAAGACCCAAACCGTCCGGTTGGCTCGTTTATCTTTTTGGGTCCGACCGGCGTTGGTAAAACTGAGACGGCTCGCGCTCTGGCCGAGTTTTTGTTTGATGATGAGCGCGCTCTGGTGCGTCTCGACATGTCTGAGTACATGGAAAAACATGCGGTGGCGCGCATGATTGGCGCGCCACCCGGATATGTCGGATATGAAGAAGGCGGGCAATTGACCGAAGCTGTTCGTCGTCGCCCATACAGCGTTGTTTTGTTTGACGAAATTGAAAAAGCGCACCCGGATGTTTTTAACATCCTGCTCCAAATTTTAGATGATGGTCGCTTGACCGACTCAAAGGGTCGGACAGTTGATTTTAAAAATACCGTCCTGATTATGACCAGCAATTTAGGCTCGCGCGAAATTCAAGCCGCCGGAATTGATGAATTGCGAGCGCGTGATGCTGTGTTCGAAGTTCTGCGCGAGCAGTTCAAACCGGAATTTTTGAACCGAATTGACGACATCGTAATTTTCCATCAGCTCTCTCGCGATGAAATTAAATCAATTATTGATGTCCAGCTTGAAAAACTGCGATTAATGTTGTCGGAGCGAGGCGTCAATATTATCTTGGAAGATTCTGCCAAAGAATTACTGGCGGAAGAAGGTTATGATCCGACGTTTGGCGCGCGCCCGTTAAAACGCGCGATTCAAACATTGGTGCAGAATCCATTGGCGGTCAAATTACTCAAAGGCGAAATTCAGGCGGGACAAACCGTTCGCATTTCCGCCGCCGACGACGAAATGTTTTTCGCGCCGGAAACTGCGGCGGCTGTTGCCGCCGTTTAGTAAATCGTCAATAGTAAATGGTGAATCGTACATTTGGATTTAGAAAACTTTGTGGCTACAATTTACGATTCACTCTTAACTATTTATTATTCACTAATTGAAAATTGGTGGAAACGAGAAAAAATGAGTCAAGAAAACGATAATATCAACCCAACCGAAACGGAAGAAATCAAAGTGACTGATAAAAGACGAATAAATATTAACGGCGAGAAACGCCCTGAAGCAGAAGAATTGGTTGAAAACTCAGACATTAAAAAATCGTCGGAGGTAATTGCCCTCGAAAACGAACTTGGCAAGGAAAAAGAGCGGCGCGAGGCGGCTGAGAAAAAATTAATCGAAGTCCAAGCGCGTTTTGAACAGCTAAAATCGAGTCTGGAAAAAGAAACTGCCGAAATGCGCGAGCGTTTAAAAAAATCGCTCGAAGAGCGAGCGATGCAGGGACAATTTAATTTTTTGATAACACTGCTGCCGATTTTGGACAATCTGAATTTGGCGATTAACGCAGCGGAAAACGGCGCGGCGATTGAAGGTTTGATTCCCGGCGTGCGCGGGACCGCAAACGGTTTTGAAAAGGCTTTAGCAAGCGTCGGTGTGACAGATGTGCCGTCGGTTGGAACTAAATTTGATCCTCAAATTCACGAAGCGGTAGATGTCGTTGAAGCCGAGGAAGACGATGTGATTACTAAAGAATATTCACGCGGTTATAAATTTGGCGAACGTTTACTGCGGCCCGCTAGCGTTCAGGTTGGACGCGCCGCTGTCACCAGCGCCGAAGCCGCTACCGATTAAGTTTAGAAGGCGAGTATTAATTAACTTTGTGAAAGTAATATCATTGACACTTCAAATAATCTGACAGGAACAAATCATAAATTGAGCCAAAGCGAAACTAATATTATCGAAAACGTCGCCGAAACAAACGGCAAACCAGAAAAAACGCGTCAATTATCGCCTGTTGCGCCTCCTTCGATGCCGCAATGGGGGCTGGATACAGTTCGGTTTGTCGGACGCAGTTTATCGCGCCTTTTTTTTGGCATCAAATACGTTAACCTCGAAAACGTTCCCCAAACTCGTCCCGGCGGATTGCTCATTTGCGCCAATCACCAAACTTATTTTGATCCATTTTGGATTTGCTTTCCAATTAAGAGATCATTGCGGTATATGGCTTGGGATGAGGCGACGCGCTGGTTTCTGATCGGCGATTTTATCAGGTCTTTGGGCGCGTTTCCGGTTAATATCGAACGCGGCGGCAAAGATGCTCTCAAAATGTCGCTTGGCTGGCTCCGCTCGGGTGGTTCCTTGGTTGTTTTTCCCGAAGGTTCGCGCGGTTATTCAGATGGTCAAATGAGCGACTTCAAGGCAGGCGCCGTGAGAATCGCTCTCCAGGCAGGAGTGCCGATTTTGCCGGTCACAATCCGCGGCGGCAATAAGGTTTGGTCACGCGATATGAAATTTCCGAAACTCGGAAAAGTCGAAATTGTTTATCATCCGTTATGGGAATTGCCGCCCGTTCCCGAAGGCAGCGACAACCGCGCGCACGCCGAAAAACTTGCTCAACAACTGGCTGAGATTATCACTTCGGCTTTGCCTGAAGCGAAATAAATTACTTACTATTGCGGCGCACCGAGCAGCGTCGGCAGCTTTTGTTTTTTGCGTCTGTCAGGAGTGGCGCGTCGCTCTCGCCTCTCAATCCGGTCTTCGTCGGGCTGAACGCCATCTTTCTTTCGCTTTTGAGGTGCGTCGGCGTTCGGAGCATCATCCGGATCATCGGTTAGGGATTTATCGGATTCTCGACGCGGATCGGAAACGTCTTGATCCTGAGATTTTTTTGAATCTTGGGTTGGTGGCGCGGATTTAACAATAATTGGCTCCTGCTCATCGAGCGCTGGGGATTCTTCGACTGCCGGCTCGATATTTGGCGTTTTGAGAGGAACGGTTTTGTTTAACGATTCAGACTGTTTTGGCTCGATAATGTTGGCGCTAGACTTTGGATTGAGAGATTTTTCCTCGATTTTCTCAGCAACTTTTTCTTCATTTTTTGTGCCGCTGTTTGATAGAGGCTTGACGACAGATGCAACATTCGCAACTGAATTTGAGTTGACCGATTGAGAATTGCCGCTCTTAGACTGACCTGTCACATACCAGGCTGCAACGCTCCCGCCGCCCAAAATCAAAATTGCCGCTGCGATGCTTGCAAATTTTCCCGCAGAGTGGGATGGGCGGTTTTCCGCCACGCTAAAACCCGTAAATGAGTGCGACGCATCAGAACGTTCCTTCGCCAATTCATTTATTTGTCCAATCGGAACTTCAATGCTGTGCCTATTTTCAAATTCATCCAAGTGCGCTAAATTTGCGGTTAAAGCGCTATTTCGAGCGGTGGAAATTCTGGTGGTGTCTGGGTCAGGGCTTCTCAACTGAGATGCCTCTTTAGATATTAATTCGCGCAATTGGCTGGCCGTCTGAGGACGCAAATCAGGATTTAAATTTAAAGATTGCTCTAAAATCCGCGCAATCGAAGCTGGAATTTGCGGACTGAGTACATTTGCCGGAATTAATGGATCGGGCTGATTGTTAACGAAAGCGGTTGCCCGCGTCAGCGCGTCCACTGGCGGCTTGCCAGTTAATAAATGGTAAACAGTGGCTCCGAGCGAATAAATGTCGCTTCGCACATCAGTTCCCGTGCCTTGAATTTGTTCGAGCGGGGCGTAGGAACGCGAGTAACCGAAAACACTGTTGGTGCGCGAAATTTGGGAAGCCTCGCCCGGCTTGCCTTTCGCGAGTCCAAAATCGAGTAGGATAATTTCCCCATTCGGCGTCAGCTTTAAGTTTTGCGGTTTAATGTCGCGGTGAACCACCGGGATCTTTCGTGAATGTAAATAAATAACAGCATCGAGCAAATCATCCGCCCAACGCAGCACTTCAGCCACTGGAAAAGCACCCTTTCGTTTAAGAATTTCAGACAAATCCTCGCCCGCAAAATATTCCATCACAAGAAACTGACGGTCATCTTCGGTAAAATAATCAATGACATGAGGCAGCGCCGGATGACGCAGACTATTGAGCAATTGCGCTTCGCGTTCAAAAGCGTGCTGCAATTCGGCGTCGTCAAACAAAGTCTCTTTGACGGCGACGGAACTGCCAAGACGCGCGTCAGTAGCAAGATAAACTGTGCCCATCCCGCCCGAACCGATTGGCTTGCTGATTAAATAACGATTTTGTAGGGTTGTTCCGGCTTCAATCATTTTTGTTT
>JBDTZD010000174.1:0-7614 GCA_040005335.1 Pyrinomonadaceae bacterium
TCCGCAGAAAGTTCTCGGTTAAATGTATCGTTCAGGTTTAATTTCATTGATATTATTTTCGCAATTCGAGAGAGGTTTAGACAAATTGGGATTGATAAATATTGAACTGAATTTTCAAGCCGCGTTATAATCGGACGCATAAAATGACCCAATATTTATCATATAAATTTAACGATACGCCCGACTTTGTTGAGACGTTTGACGAAGTGCCATTATGGAGCGCCTCGTTTGGGCTGCTTTTGCTCAAACATTTGGAGCTAAAGCCGAATTTGACGGTTATTGACATCGGTTCGGGCGCGGGATTTCCTTTGATGGAGCTTGCCGAAAGGCTTGGAAAATCCAGCAAACTCTATGGACTCGACCCTTGGAAAAATGCTTGTGAACGGGCGAGGCGGAAAATTAAAAACTACGGTCTTTCAAATGTTGAAATAATCGAAAGTTCGGCAGAAGAAATTCCTTTCGGCGACGATTCGATAGATCTCATCGTTTCCAATCTGGGCATTAATAATTTTGATCAGCCGCAAGCCGTTTTTAAAGAATGTCAACGGGTTTTGAAACCGATGGGCAAATTGGCGTTGACGACAAATCTCAACGGGCACTGGCAAGAATTTTACGACATTTTTGAAGCGAAGCTTCGAGAACTCGGACGCGGCGAAATAACAGAGAAATTAACCGCTCATCAGGAACATCGCGGAACAACCGAAAGCATTGCAAAGTTATTCACCGACAACGGGCTTAAAATTCGCCGCCACTTTGAAGAAAGTTTTCAAATGAATTTTTTAGACGGAAGCGCGTTCCTCAATCATCACTTTGTCAAACTCGGCTGGCTCTCATCCTGGCGAGACCTTTTGCCGCCGGGCGATTTGGAAGAAATATTTTCAGCTCTTGAACAAAATCTGAATGCATATTCAAACAAATCTGGTGGATTATACTTGACAGTTCCAATGGCATTTATCGAAGGAGAAAAAGGGTCCAATGAAGATAAAAAGAACTCTCATAACATTGATAATATTAATCGCGTTCAGTTCTATTAAAGCTAATGCTGGTTGGTATGAATGCTATAACTTCAGCGGAACAATTGATAAATCTCCGATGATGCTTTCCATTCAGATGAGGGAAGATTATTTTGGAGAAAAAGATAAAAAGGATTTTAACGTTATTGGCGTTTATAAATTCGACAAAATTGGCGCTCCCGTCAGACTTGAAGGCAAGCGAGATCTTTCAAACAACAAAATTGTGCTGTACGAAGTCAGCGGCAAAAAACAGACGGCAACGTTCGAGTTTGATTTCTCGGAAAACTATTCTGTCGGGTTTTGGAAAAACCTTTTGACGGATCAAAAGCTGCCGTTAAATTTGAAATACCTTTCTAAACTTACGGACACAACAGCGGAAGATCAATTTACCAATGTTGAAATTTTGCAGGCTAATTCCTTGAAAGATTTTTATTTTATCGGTGTGTATTCAAAAAATAAAAATCAGGAAGATGCGGAAATGACCCAATTGAAAATTATCAGAAAAAAAGACAACGCTTTATTCCAAACTTTGAATTTTTCTAAAGTTGAAACACGAACGGGAAACTTAATGACCGTAATTTTTGATAATGTTGAAGCAAATAATAAATCGAGCAATTTTACAATATCAAACAAAGCCGGACGAGTTGGCGGTTATTTGACTGTAAATTACAATTTAAAAAAGAAGAGATTCATTCTTAACTCCAAGCCAAGAATTGATGGACCAAATTAATGCGCTATTGCCAAGAATGATTAGCAATAAAGGAAAACTAAATCTATTGGAGATGCCGCGAAACTTTGTTCGTGGAAAATTTGAAGGATAAATTATTTAAAATAAAATATGACGCTAGGACAGGAATTATTAAAAGAACTGACACTGGAAGCAACAGTTACCAGACGGTTTTTGGAGAGAGTTCCATTCGACAAACTAGAATATAAACCAACCGAAAAATCAGAAACATTGGGACGACTCTCTATTCACGTTGCTGAAATTGTTGCGTGGTGGAAAGAGTGCATTGACAATGACAAATTAGATTTCATTGACTTTGAGCCAAAAGACATCAAATCAACAGAAGAACTTTTATCCTATTTTGACAGATTATTGACGGAAGCAAAAAAGTCTTTATCAGAAGTCAAAGATGATGAATTTGAAAAAGAATGGTCTATGACACACGGTGACGAAATTCTTTTTACCCTGCCCAAAAAACAAGTAGCTCGACTTTTTTGTATGAACCATTTCATTCATCATCGTTCTCAGTTAGGTGTTTATTTAAGACTGTTAGGCATTTCAGTTCCAGCAACCTATGGACCCTCGGCAGATGATGAAAATGTTATTTTAATCCATAAGTTTTGATAGTTTAAATTTAAGTCACAAAATAACAATTTTGTGGTGGTCGAATCAATTTAGGAGGAAAAAATAATGAGAATATTCAGCCGATTAAGCCTGCTGGCAATATTTTTACTTGTCTTTTTGACCGTTTCCGCAGCAGCGCAAATCGCAAACTGCGGAAACCTTGATTATGCTTGCCTGATTGCGGCTTATACGAAACAGATTTCGACAAATCCCAACGATATCGAAGCATATTATGAACGCGGACGCGCGTTTATGAGTAATGAAAACTTTGACCAGGCAATTGCCGATTTCAGCCATTATATCTCGATGAATCCGGCGAAAAAGGAATATCTTGCCGACGGCTATAATAATCGTGCAACGTGCTACAAGCACAAAAATTCGCTTGACATGGCAATAGCGGATTATAATAAGGCGATTCAACTCGTCCCGACAAATCCGCTTTACTATGACAACCGCGGAAATGTTTACTCGGAAAAAAAATCTTTCGATCAGGCAATTGCCGATTTTAGCAGTGCGATATCATCTAAACCGGAGTATTCAACAGCTTACGTCGGTCGAGGACACGCTTATATGGGCAAAAATGATTATCCAAGCGCATTTGCAGATTTCACGAAGGCAATACAGATCAACCCGGATGAAGCCGAAGCGTATTACAATCGGGCGATTATTCACAATTCACGGAAAGACTTTGAGAAGGCAATTGCCGACTATGATAAATACATTATGCTAAACACTAGCAATATCCCGTTTCTATCCGACGGTTATCAAAATCGCGCGCTTGCTTATTTAGATATCGGAAATCTTGCTCAAGCGCTAAAGGATTTGACGGCAGCGATTGATCTTGAACCGACCCGCGCATCGCTGTATAAAAGTCGGGCGATTGTCTATCGTAAACAAGGAAAGGTTGCTCTTGCCGAGGCTGACGAACGAAAAGCCGCGTCGTTATTAAAATAATCCCCGAATTGTCCAACGAGTTTCGATAACTTTGTTTTCGCTCGGTTGGCGCTATGCGCAAATCGAAAAATTAAAAGATGCGTGATGAATTTGCTTTCACCACGCATCTTTTTTGTGAGCAAATGACAATATCCACAATTTGATTGAGAGAATTTGGCAAAGACTCGAAAATCTCGAAAAAATTATAGTCTAAACGAGCTGCAGAAACGCGCACGCACTTATTCTGGGAAATTCTCCTGCAAAATCATTTTACTCAAGATTGTTGCCGTCGCGGTTTCATATTTTTTTCCCGCTGATTTATTGCCACATAAGAATTTTCGCTCTTGACGAAAAGTAAAAACGAAAGCCTTTTATTTACAAAGGCTTTCGTTTGACTCAATCTCCTAAAAGTTAAATTTAGCTGAAAGCTGAATTGTTCGCGCCGTTCCGCCCGGACCGCTTCCAATTTTGGTGACTTGAACCGCACCGTTCGTCAAGTCCGCGCTTCCGCCGACAATTTGGAAATCCGTCATATTAAACGCATTGATTAACTCAGCACGAAGCTGTATGCCGTAACGCTCGGAAAAATGAACGTTTTTGATAAAACCTAAATCGAAATTCCAGCCGCCCGGCGCGCGGAACGAATTGCGCCGGGTGACATCGCTCGGAAAAGGTCCGACTTCGGTTCCCCCCGACGCACCATCGGTAAAGTCGTTGGGCGTTTGATTGGACAAATCTAAATAGGTAAAGACGTTAGCTCCGGTCGCTTGCGGATTTGAATTACTTCTGGCTAACGGCGCGGTCGGTTTGATGCGAAGACAGGTTGTGATCGCGTTTGTGCAGTCAAAAATTGTGAACGGAGCGCCGGTGTTTGCCGTCACAATTCCGTTAATCGAAAAACCGTCCAATATGGTTTTGGCAAAACCGTTTGAAAGATTTTTGGCAAACGGAATGTCATAGTTGAAACTGGTGACAAAACGATGACGAATGTCGAAATCCGCGTAGCCATAGTCGTAACTGGGGTCAAACGGATCGGATAAGCCGAGATTAAAGTTATTGGTTGATTCGCTAAACGCCGAACTCAGATTGTCTTTGGAAACCGAGTAGGTATAGCGGGCGGTAAAAGCCAACCCTGATTTAGCTATGTTGTTGCTGACCAAGGAGAGCGTCACGCCGTTGTAATTTGAATAACCGCCATTTGCTCGGGTGTTGATGTTGCTGTATTGACAGTTCAAGCGCGAGTTCGGCGCAAATCCAGTCGGACAAACCGCTGCGTTATTAGTGCCGATATAGCGTGTGCTGGTCCCGACGCGGTTATAGTTTTCAATGCTATACAGTTTGCGTCCCGCCGAGCCGGAATATTCAATGCGTGCCGCCGTGCCTCTCAAAATTTCTCTTTCGAAAGCAAGGCTCCACAAATGCGCGTAAGCATTGACGATGTCTTCGCGGACGTGACGCAGACTGGTGCGCGGCAAAATAGCTGTTCCGCCCGAACCGGCGAGCGGTCCGAAACTGTTAGTCGGGATTGGAAGATTGCCGCCAAAGTCGCTTGAGAAAGCTGAAAGCACGGCGTAAAACGGCGGATTTTGAATGACGTTAAAGGTTACATTGCCGAAATTTCGCTCATATGCGATGCCGTAACCGCCGCGCAAACTGGTTTTGCCATCGCCCAAAAGATCGTAGGCAAACCCGACACGCGGCGCGAAATTGTTTTTGTCCGGTCGCCACAAACCACCGTTTTCCGAAGCGGCTCCGGCGAAACCATTGCGAACCTGCTCTTGAATTGTGCTGCCGCTGCCGAAATAAAAGTTTGAGTCGAGTCCCGATGTCGATTTTTGCACACCGTAATTTTCGTAACGCAAACCGAGATTGATGTTCAAACGCGGAATGATGCGCCATGAATCGTTAAAGTAAAGAGCGTATTCATTGTAACGGTTATCTCTGGCAAAATCTGGATATGTCACCGGCAAAGTAACTGATTGTCCCGGAAACCTGCCTTGCGGATCAACGGCAACCTGCAATTGAAGAAGCTGCCCGCTGACCAGACGCGCCACTGCGTCGGCAGTAGTTGAGCCGAGCGTCAGAGTTGCATTCTGGAAAGCCGGAAAATTGCTGTTGTCGCCAATATGAACGTATTGTCCACCGAATTTAAAAGTATGTTTTCCGAGAACGTAGTTTGTGTCCTGATTAATCTGGAAAAGCTGCTGCGTTCCGCTGACGGGAAGTCCCGAACCAGGGTTGAACGGCAGATAGCCCGGCAGCGCAATTGCGTCGCCGTCAAACGAGGCGGTTTGGTTGGCAAAAAAGTAAAGCGTTGGTGTGGACGGATCGTTTGAGAGAGTGTTGACGGCTTTGAGGCGGCGATAAGCGGCTTTGGTGTTGGAAACCAAATTGTTAGAAAAGGTTCGTGTGAAATTTAGGAGCATGTTGTGATTGAGATTCGTCGTTCCAATGTCAAACCCGGCATAAGGACTGTTTGCCTGACTTCCTTGCAAAAATTCCGGTCGCTCCTGTGCATAACGACCGTAAAGTTGGTTTTTATCGTTGATGTTCCAGTCAATACGGGTCACGGTCGAATACGTATTTTGCGGGACGCCGCCGCCTGCATCAACGGGAGCGTTGTAGGAAACAAGCTGGAAGTTAGGCGTTGCTGAGCCGCCGATTGCCACGGGCGAGCCGACCGGAGTCGCATTGAGTTCTCCGTAAGCGTTAAAGAAATTTCTCGTGTTGACGTTGGAAGAATTGATAAACGCCTGCGTCGGAACATACGCGAAAAGTGTCGCGCTGCTTCTAACGCGCGTCCATTCGGTGCTGTTTGAAAAGAAAAGTTTATCCTTTAAAATCGGACCGGCGACGAAATAACCAAATTGATTTCGATTAAAGAAGGGACGTTCTGCGCCCTTGGCATTGTTATCGAAAGTGTTTGCCGCTAAATCAGAATTGCGATTATATGCAAAGACCGATCCGGCAAAGCGGTTTGAACCCGCGCGGGTTGAAACATTGACGATGCCGCCCGAAGCGCGTCCATATTCAGCCGAAAAATTGCTTGTAATAACCTGAAATTCGGCGACCGATTCGAGCGGCGTGGTTTGCGCGATGCCGGCGGTGAAGATGTCGGAGTTTTCCGCGCCGTCAAGCAAAATGCTGGTGCTGGCGGCGCGTTGACCGTTAATTGCTACGCCCACGCCGCGCCCCGTCGGGTCGGCGGTTGAAACATTACCAGATAAATTAACCAGATTATACGGATTACGATTCAGGATTGGCAGATCTTGAATTTGTTTGCCGGTAATGGTGGTTGAAAGCTGTTGATCGGTAGTGTTAATTTCGGCTCCGCCCCCGGTCGTAATCGTCACGGTTTCGGTTTGAGCGTTTTGCACTCCGGCCGTTAAATTAAGTGTGATTCGTCCGCCGACCGTTACTTGAACGGTTTCCTTAGCTTCTTGAAAACCTTGCTTACCGGCAGCGACTTCGTAGGAGCCGGGTTGCAAATTTGTGATCAGATAAATACCCGCGCTGTCGGTTGTGACCGTCCGCTTCGCGTTAGTTCCGGTGTTTCGCGCCGTTACAGTTGCGCTTGGGATAACAGCTTCATTGCTGTCTTTGACCGTTCCATTTATTTGACCGGCTTCTTGTTGCGCGAAAACCGGAATGGTCAATGCGACAACCGAAAAAAGAATCATCCTTAACAGGGCGAAATTCTTTTTTATTATGTCCAGATTTTTTGAACTAAATTTATTCATGCTAGATTCCTTGTCTTGATTTGATTTGAGAATCGAGCGAGGACGAGGCGTTGATGATTTTGAGGTTAATCGGACTAATTACTAGAGAAATTTTCAGAGCGGTTTGACAATCGCTTGCCCGCGCTCTTCAAAGTTTCCTAGTAATCACAAAACCATCTAAAACACATTTTTCTGTTTACTTAATGAATTAAATTCATTTTTTTGAACATGAGAAAATCTCGTCCTGCGGCTCTCTCCCTGAAAAGGCAAAAGCCGTTCCGCCAAATGTTACGAGACGCCCATATTCATTGGGTTGGACGGTTTATTAGTGGATTCCGTGAGAAAGAAAATTTTGAAGTTGGCAGGTGATTTCTAAATTTATCGGGGTTTTAAACAGGGAATATGAAAACTTGAATAAAGCCGCTTGCAAAGGCGATTCAAGTTTATGGTTTTTCTTCATCTATTTAAGAGAAACCTTTGACTGGTCAAGCTAAATCGAAGATTGATTTATCGGCTGCGGAGAGTTTTTTGAAACGTTGGTTGAGCGTTGATTGCGAAACTTTTATCTTCTGATGCCAACCTCAAGATTTATTGGGAG
>JBDTZD010000149.1:0-2262 GCA_040005335.1 Pyrinomonadaceae bacterium
ACCGATCAGAGCGAAAACATCTTCCTCGCCGCCAGCTAGATCGGAGATTATTTTGCCGTCTTCACTGATCACAACGGCGCTGGGTGTTCCGTCAAAATCAAATATTCTCTGCACTTCAAGATTGGTTTCAATTAAAACGGTTGATTTAAATTCTCTCGCTTGCTCCATTTCCGGCTCGTTTGCCGCCAGAATCACGAGATTAAATTCGTTGTTCGCCTTTTCCCAAGCCTTTAGTCTTTCGGTCAACTGCTGGCAGTAAGGACAAGTCGCCCGCCAAAAAAGCAGCACTGTTTTCATCCCGCGAAAGGCGGACAAACTAATGTTTTTACCGTCAAGATTTGGCAAAGTAAAATCAGGGACGGTTTGCCCGATAACCGGAATGTGAGCGTCTTTTTGAGGTTGAACAAAAATATTTTGTGGAGCGTGTCCATTGCCGTTCGCGGCGATTGCTGCCATTAAAATCGGTTTAATTTTGTCCATCAAACCGAAAATCTCGCTGTCGCCCGTCGCTAAAACACTACCGATTATTGCGTCAGTGTTAATAAGAACGGCGCTCGGCGTCCACTCGGAGCGGAACATCCTGGAAATTTCACGTTCCTTTTGCAGCAAAATCGTAGCAAAGTCAGCGACTTGTTCATATTTTTGTCTGTTTTCTGCGACTGCCCCGGAGCTTACTAAAACCATTGTGAGTTTTGTCCCAAATTCGGCTTGCCATCCTTCGATTGAAGGCAAAAGAGCTTTGCAGGGATTGCATGTCGGGCTGACGAAGAACAGCAAAATCGGCTTGCCAAGCATTAACAGATGTTCAAGCGTAATTTGTCTGCCGTCCAAATCCATCGCAGCAAAATCCTGCGCGATTGCGCCGATTGGTAAACCGGGCGAAGGTCTGCGCGCATCCTCGCGTTCGATTTCACGCCGCGCGCCGTTTTCGTTTGCCGTCAGTTCCAAAATCTCGAGTTGTCGCTGAAACATCAATTGAGTTTTAAAGACGTTTCTGATGCCGAAAAAAATCACGATGAAAAAGCCGACAAAAATTAGGTTAAAAACAAACTGTATTCTCTCACCCGTCGTCAATTCGCCAAACCATGCAAAAGCACTAGCTCCGGCATCTATCCTTCCTGCAGCAACAGTAAAAACAGCTATTGTCGTTAAAAGTAGGTTGCGAATTAGCACCGACCAGCCGATTGGTTCGGAATGGAGCTGCCCAAAACAATGACAATCGGGCGCGTTGCCGCGCGCCATGTTGTAAATGATGCCGGCAACAAAGGCAAGCAGCAGAGCGGTAGCGGCAATCGCCCCAAACCAAGCCGTTGCGAGAGGCAGTAATAAAATCGCTGTCACAATTTCCGCCAACGGCAACAGCACGGTAAGCGGCTTTGCCAAACTCTCAGGCAAGCCGAAATTGACAATTGCTTTTTCCGAACCCTCCCGATCAGCAAATTTAGCAATCCCGGCAACACCGAAAACAGCGGCTAAAATCAATCTGGCAATTAATAGAAATGCTTCCATTTTTATTTAGTCATAGAGGTTACAGAGGTCATAGAGAAAGCAGTAAATGCTTTAAACAAAAGAATATGTTATTGCTGGTTATTGCTTTTACGCTGTGATTTCTGTTTCCTTCATGGCTAATTTACTTTTTGCTACGAGATTTATGTCTCTCGACTAATTTAATCGGCGAGCCAAAAAAATCAAACTGCTCGCGCAAACGGTTTTCGATATAGCGCGTGTATGAAAAATGAAGCCCTGCTCTGCCGCCAGAGGTAAATAAAATAAAGGTCGGCGGACGCACACCGGCTTGCGTTAAATATTGCACTCGAAGCCGAGACATGCCGCCTTTGGCAGAAGCCGGAACCGCGCCGCCGCGCGGCTGCGAAACATGTTCTTCAAAAAAGGCGTTGAGTTTGCCGGTTGAAATGCGGCGGTTGCGAGCTTCATTTATTTTCACGGCGAGCGGCAAAATTTTGTCGAGTCGTTGTCCGCTCAAAGCTGAAATCGTCACAACCGGCGCAAAATCCAAAAACTTCATTTGATCACGGAGTTGGCGTTCAAATTCAAGCGCCGTATTTGTTTCTTTGTCAGCAATTAAATCCCACTTATTGATCAGAAGAATGACGCCGCACCCGGCTTCTTCGGCGTAACCCGCAATATTGGCGTCAAGGTGCGTCGCGCCTTCTGTCGCGTCAATCACGACGACGGCGACATCTGCGCGTTCGAGCGATTTGCGCGCCATAATCACCGACATTTGCTCCATCGTCTTGGCGG
>JBDTZD010000274.1:0-2255 GCA_040005335.1 Pyrinomonadaceae bacterium
GCTTTCCCCTTCGAAAAATATTAATTTGCGGTCACTTCGACCTGAAACGCGCCTTTGTTATCTTCGTAACAGCCCGGCGCACCGCCAAAGCCAGAGGCGTCGGCAGTGCCTAGGAAAAGACGCGTCGCTCCGGCTGGAGCGACGAAAACTTGCTGTTCGCTTGATTTTGCGCCAATGCTGCCATCACCGATAAAGAAAATTTGTCCAAGCTCAGGCGTTAATTTCTTAAAGCTCGTTTTTTGCCCTTCGTCTGAGAAATCAAGCGTTGCCGTCGGTTTTGCGTCCTGTGGATTGAGGTCGTTCAAAAAGACCCCAACCAGCGCGCCGCCCGGACCTGTGTAGCCGCTGATCCCGCCGAGTGATTCTATTTTACTCGCTTGATCTGCGTAACCGTCGGCTCCTGTCTTTCTGTCATCGCCGCCGTAGTAATCAACTTCGCCGGTCACCTTGAAAGTAAAATTCTTTTTATCATCGATTTTTATCAAATGCGGAGCCGCCATTGCATTTTCACCGCCACTACAGCGACCCAGCGGGTAATTTTCCGGGACGTCCTGATCCGGGGTGATTAACTTAATATCGTCTCTACCCGCCAAAAAAATCACCGCCGCGCCTTTGACCGTTAATTTGCCATCAGCAGCGGGAGAACTTGAAACAGGGGTTGACATGAGCGCCGGAGAAGAGGCAGTTTTTGAATTAACCGAGTTTGCTGGCGTAGAGCGGTTTTGATTGGTAACTTTTGAAGTTTCGGTAGTCGGCAGATTGCATGACAACAAAATTGTTAAAAACATAATTGCAAAAATTGCCGAACCGATTTGGCGAAATATGACGACGATTTTCATTTGTATTCTCCTAGATATCTTTGTTTAATTAATAGAAATCTTTCCAAAAAGAGATGTAGTAAAATATCATGCAATAAGCTTTTACGAATAACCGCCGGATAAATCCATTTGATATCTTAAGCTTTATGGGAGCTAATAATCTAAATTGTTAAACCCGTTATCTTAAGCTGGCAAAACATCTATCAAATTTCGGGAAGCTGTTTTTGATTTCTGAAACACGCTAAATTTATGAATAAAACAAGCACAATATTTTTTTCAGATCGAAACCTGGCGCAAAAACTCGAACGCACCGAAGCGCGCAGCAACGCGGCTTTTGTCGAAGCCAGAGCCGCGATGTTTCCCGAAAGCGGCGCTGAGTGGATTAACGTCGCTGGCGCTTACGCAATGTTTGACGCAGTTGAATCGCCGTGCACGCAAACATTTGGACTTGGCGTTTTTGATGAAATAACTGGTGCGGAAATGGACCAACTTGAAGCATTTTTCAAAAAGCATGATACACCCGTTTTTCACGAAGTCAGCCCGATGGTGGATTTCTCGCTTTTAGCTTTATTAAATGAACGCGGTTATCAGCCGATCGAGTTAACTAGCGTCATGTACCAGCCGATTGAAGACATTCCATATTTACCTGTTAATCCAAAGATTCAAACAAGAATAATTCAAAAGGGTGAGGAAAAACTTTGGGCAAAAACGTCGGCGGGCGGTTGGAGTTCGGAAATGCCTGCGCTGTCTGATTTTATGTTTGAGTTCGGGCAAATCAGCGCCAGTTGCCAAGGAGGATTTCCTTTTCTCGCTGAAATTGAAAACGTTCCTATGGCGACCGGGATGTTATTTATCCACGACAAAGTCGCTTTCCTTGCAGGCGCCAGCACCGTTCCTGAGGGTCGCCGACAAGGTGCGCAAACATCTCTGCTCAATGCCCGTTTGCGCTTTGCCGCTGCGCAGGGTTGCACAACAGCAACAATGGGCGCGTCACCCGGCAGTCAGTCGCAGCGCAATGCCGAGAAAAACGGATTTCGGGTCGCTTATACGCGAACGAAATGGCAATTGAAAAATTAGCAAACTGTTAAAGATTAATGATTAATTACAATGCTCGGCGCAAGCCGCAATTAACCATTAACCTTACAATAATTAACTGTTATTGTTTTTTGACGTAGCTTCTGTGGACGGCAATCTTTTGTTTGTCGTCGCGGGCTTCAAACATCACAACTTCTTTTTCATCGTGTGTGACGATTTTCATTCCCGAAGTAACTGTTTCTTCTTTCGAGGCGGCGCGGTCGGCTGAAGTTAAAAAGCTGCGAATGTCATCGGTGCTGACTAAATCGAATTTGGCTTTTGGAACCAATTCGGCAACGGCTTCGACTGCTGTAGCGCGAAGCAATTTATTCCATAATTTAACGAACAGATCGTGCGAGGCAT
>JBDTZD010000371.1:0-7495 GCA_040005335.1 Pyrinomonadaceae bacterium
AACATAAATCTATTTTTGTATTTTTCTCGTGTCCCAAGCTTTTTCAACCAAAGCATCTACCTTCGGCTCATCGCGCAATTTTTTGTTTTGCGCCATTGCCCAACGCTCGAACCACGAGATTCCAGCCTTGACGCCCGTGAAGTTTTCCGGCGTTTGATAAGCCGCATCCGCTTGAGCTTCATCCATCGCAACAAAGTTGTAACCATTTTTTTCGAGCATCCCAAAAAGTTCATCGCCAGTGTCGGCAATTAGTCTGCTCGTGGTTAAGACCATTGTTTGGTTAATGTCACGCCCGAACATATCCTGCGAATACGCTTCGTAATGCGCCAACATTTTCTCCATATAATCGAGAAACTCATGGCGAATTTGCTTCATCCCTGCGATATCGTTATCATTTCGCGCCATGTCGTAAGCGTAAGAATACATCCATTCTTGATTGTCGAATGTATATTTGACCGACCGCAACCCGCGCTCCGCGAGCCAATTCTCAAAACGGTTTTTGTCTTCGGTCGTTTTCCCCGTATTCAAAAACGGGTAACTAAAATAACGCAGCGGTAAATTCTTTTCCGCCAAAATCTGTTTGGCGATTTTTTCGTTTTTCTCGGTGTTAGCGACGTAATCATCAAACGATGTGTCGTAAAACCAGATGTGTTTGTATCCGCCGATACCGATTTCAAATCCTGCATCACGCCATATCCGAACAATCTCCGTTCGGACGGGAAACATTTTTTCGCCGTCTGAAATCATAGCTCCCTGCAAAAAACCGACTGCCGGGACGTGATGTGATTTTAATTTTTCGATTAGCAAATGTGCCGTCGCAGTCGAGTCCGCTGGCGAATTAGCCGAGCGGTCAATTGGCGGAATTGAGACAAATCCGATTGCTATTTTTTTTGCGTTCATTGTGCTTTTGGCTTTGACAGAAACCCTTTCGCCAACTGAAAATGTTATTAGTGCAAAAGCCGAGATAAGCATTAACGCCAAACCAGCCGACCAAAGCGAATGTGGGCGTTTTATCTCGGTTTCTTTTTGCAAAATCCTTCTGATCCTATTCATCAATTTTCCTCCGTTTGCCGCCACAACAAGATATTGAGGCTGCGCTGATTGCGTTCCTTGACGCAATGTTTCAAGGTTTGCGAGAGCCGAAGCATAATTCAAGCGCTCGCCGTAAAATTTTACCACCGCATCGTCGCAGGCAAACTCGCGCAACTCTCTGATTTGACGCGAAATCCACCACACTGACGGATGAAAAAAAAGCAAATTCTCAATTGCCGTTTGCAGGAAATTAACAAGAAAGTCGTGTCGCCGGATATGAATTAATTCGTGAACCAAAACAGCCTCCAGTTGACTCGGCGAAAGACCTGTCAAGACGCTTGCCGGAACTAAAACAACAGGTTTAAGCCAACCAATGACGACGGGTGCGGTAATCACCGCCGATTCTAAAATATTGACTCTTTTGTAAACCCCAACCTTGCGAGACAACAGCACAAATTTTGTTTGCCACTCTTCGCTGACAAGCTTGGACTGGCGGCGCGATGTTCCCAAATGCCAAAACCCGCCTGTCGTGCGTAAAGCGAAAACTGCGACGCCGAACAGCCAAAACCAAACCAGCAACGGCAATATTCGCGCAAAATTATTAGCAAATTGTTTTTGAAACGCGGCAATAAACTCAAAATTTGATTCTTGATTTTCGCTTGATATTTGCGTTTGAGTTGTGATATCACCGCTGACAGTTTTTTCAAACGGTGGTTTTTCACGTTGCGCTAAATATGAACTTTCTGGTTTAAGATGTGCTGACTTCGCCTGATTTTCGCTTGCCGAATTTAAGAGCCAAACGAAAGTCGTCAACGGCAAAATCAGCATCAGGCACATCGCGGCGCAAGCCAGCAGATAACGAAAATTTGCCGTAGCTCCAGTGGCTGCTTTCAAACCGACAAATAATCCAATGCCAATAAACAAGATTTGCCAAATCGAATGAAATAATGTCCAACCTAAAACCTCAACAAGAGGGAGATTTTGTAAAATTTCAAAATTCATCGATTTTTCCTTTCAGCTTCATCGAGCATTTGCCGGATTTGAGCTAGTTCATCATTGCTTGCCGCTTCTGTTTCGAGAACGCGCATCACTAATTGCGAAGCTGAACCACCGAAGAGTTTATTGAGCAAATCAGCAGCAAAACGCTTTTGCGTTGCTGCCTGCTCAAGCAGAGCGCGATAAACATGTGCCCTGTTTGACTTGTCCGGCTCGACAATGCCTTTGTCAGTCATAATTTGCAGCATTTTTAGAACGGTTGTATATCCTGTGGGTTTAGAGGCATTTAAAATTTCGTAAACTTCTCTGACGGTTGCCGCCCCGCGCTGCCACAAAACCGCGAGAATTTCGAGTTCAGCTTCAGTTGGCTTTTGATTTTGCTTGGACATAATATTAACTACGAAATTATTCGTAGAAGAGTTAAAAATTACTACGACAGTCTTCGTATGTCAAGCGTAAATTTTGGCAAATCGCACTTCCTGAATTTGTTGCAAATTGCGATTCGCCAATTCTCGAAACGAAAAAGCCTTGCAAATAGATATTTTTTCGTGTGGAATTTGTTTTGCTTAACAAACCCGCCAGCAACCGTTTTCTTCGACAAGCTTAAATTATGGAAACAGCTTTTTATCTTTTGCTCTTTTTCGCGCATTTAGGAGTGTTTGACGTGCTTTATTTTCACGTCTATAAATGTCAGCTTCACAAACGCGTCGAATGTCAGCGCGAAGTTTTCTGGCATGTTCTGCGACATCTGATTTACGCGCTGCAATTCATATGGGTCGCAAACTTCCGGTTTTACGGCTGGGCTTTGATGTGGCTGGCAGCGCTTTATTTTTGCGATGTTTTCGTGGCTTGGTCAGACGTTCTGGAAGAAAACCGTAGCCGCGCGGCGCAAGGCGGTCTGCCGCGCGGCGAATTCTTTTAATTCAATTTCATTCGCTTGCGGCAAATACCGCTTGGCTTCTCTTAAATCGTTGCTCATCAATACTCAGCAATAAATAAAGCAAAATTTACCATTTACCATTTACCATTTACCATTTACCATTAAAACATGGCATTAGAAACTGATTTTATTGTGATTGGGAGCGGCATCGCCGGTCTTCGCGCTGCGATTGAGCTTGCCGGAAACGGAGCAAACGTGACGGTTTTGACCAAGGCGCGCACCGCCGATTCAAACACTGAATGGGCGCAAGGCGGTGTGGCAGTCGTGTTGTCAGATGATGACAACGCTGAATTGCACGAAGAAGATACGCTTTTTGCGGGCGCGGGTCTGTGCGACCCTGAAGCCGTCAAAGTTTTGGTGACTGATGGCACAAAGTATATTCAAGAATTAATTAGCTGGGGAACCGAGTTTGACCGCGAAGGCGGCAAGCTCGCCTTTACTCAGGAAGCGGCACACTCACGGCGAAGAATTTTGCACGCGCACGGCGATTCGACGGGCAAAGAAATTTCGCGTTCTCTGATTGCGCGGGCGCGGCAAGAAAGCCGGATTGCCTTTGTCCCGTTTGCCGCAACCGAAAGTTTATTAGTTGCTGAGGGACGCGTTTGCGGCGTCAGTTACCTTGACCCGATTTTGCGAACTCCCCGTGAAATGCGGGCGCAGGCAGTAATTCTTTGCACGGGCGGCGCCGGACAACTTTACTTGTACACAACAAATCCGGATGTTGCAACGGGCGACGGAATGGCAATGGCTTATTTTGCCGGAGCGGAAATTGCCGACATTGAATTTGTTCAGTTTCACCCCACTGTTCTAAATCTCGAAAACGCACCGCGCTTTCTGCTTTCGGAAGCAATGCGCGGCGAAGGCGGAATTTTGCGAAATCAGAGCGGCGAACGGTTTATGTTCAATTACGACCCGGCGGGCGAGCTGGCGCCGCGCGATATCGTCTCGCGTTCAATTGTCACTGAAATGACTAGAACCGGGACGCGGACGGTTTACCTGGATATGCGCGAACATGAAGAAGAATTTCTGTCCCACCGTTTCCCGAAAATATATGAAACCTGTTTATCGTTCGGCTTAAACATCGCTACCGATTTGCTGCCGGTTTCCCCGGCTGTACATTATTTTATGGGCGGCGTCAGAACAGATTTGGACGGGCGAACGACTCTGCCCGGTCTTTACGCGGCGGGCGAAGTTACCTGCACCGGCGTTCACGGGGCAAATCGCCTTGCGTCAAACTCTCTTTTGGAAGGATTGGTTTTTGGCGCGCGAGCCGGACAAGCCGCGCTTCAAGAGTTCAAAGTTCAAAGTGAACAGTTCAAAGTTCAAAATCGGCAATCCGCAATCGGCAATCCGCAATCGGCGGAGAGCGGTGAGATAGCGGTTGCTGTGCGCAAGCGCGTTAAGCGTCTGATGTGGGAGCGCGTCGGAATCGCGCGGGATTCTAATAATCTAAAACGTGCTTTGCGCGAATTTGAGCAGATCGGGCAAGCAAATTTAGGAACTGCTTCGCGGAATTTTGTGACTTTAGCGATGTTGATTACAAAAGCGGCTTTATGGCGCGAGGAATCTCGCGGAGGGCACTTCCGTAACGACTTTCCAGATCGTGATGAAAAGTTTCAAGTTCATTCTATTCAAAAACTTGCGGCGGAAATTACGACGAGCGAAACTATTAATTTCTAAAACTCAACTTAAATTTAAGTTATTTTGAAGTAATCAATCGTTAATCATGAGCGAAATTAAAAAACTTTGTCTCGCTCAAATCATTTCTTAACCGTTTTATCCATTTAATTCGATTTCATCAAGCATTGAGCCGTTAATATCGGTATTTGGTTCCTCTTCCACAATCGGTTTTGGGCTCTTGGATAAATCAGAAATTCTGAGCTGCAAATTATTTGCGTTTGTCGCATAGACAAGTCCCTGACTTACTGTGATAACTCCTTCCCGAATCATATTTTCGAGGACGCCGTCGAACGTCTGCATTCCTTCAGTTGCACCGTCTTCCATCGCATCTGTAATAGATTTACCTTCTGATTCGCCTTTTTCAATGTATTCGCGTGTTCTGGAAGTTGACTTTAATATTTCAAGAGCCGCTATCCGACCCTTTCCGTCAGCTCTCGGAAGCAGGCGTTGCGAAATGATATAGCGAAATGAATGTGCTAATCGCATTCGGATAGATTGTTCCTCATTTTTGGGAAAAATCCCGATGATTCGGTTAACGGTTTTAGAGGCGTTAACGGTGTGCAGCGTAGATAAAACAAGGTGTCCGGTTTCAGCGGCCTCGAGAGCTGTTTCTACTGTTTCGCGGTCACGCATTTCGCCCACGAGAATTACTTTTGGCGCTTGTCTGAGAGCTGCTCGCAGGGCGGAAGCAAAGCTCGTGGTATCGCTGTGCAATTCGCGTTGGTGAACGGCCGAATTTTTATGCTGGTGGATAAATTCGATTGGATCTTCGACGGTGATAATGTGATATTTTTTGATTTCATTAATTAAATCAATAACAGCTGCCAAAGTTGAGCTCTTCCCGGATCCGGTTGCACCAGTAACAAGCACAATTCCGTTTTTAAGCTCAGCAATTTCTTTTAAGTGTTCGGGTAGTTTTAAATCTTCAAAAGTGGGCGGTTTCTCGGTAACAACGCGCAGAACAACGGCATGTGTTCCGCGCTGCATAAAAACATTAACTCTGAAGCGAGCCAAACCAGGCACGCTGTAAGAAATGTCGGCGGAACCGTTTTTCTCCAAATCTTCTCTAGCCTGTTTGTTCTGACCAATGAGTATTTTTGCAATACCGGCAGTGTGCGTAGCCGTTAACGATTCAAGACCATTTATTTTAACCGAAGTTAATTGACCTGAAGTTTCAATGAGCGGCGGATTACCGGGTGAGATAAACAAATCGCTGACCCTATCTCCGGCTTCAACCATTGTGGTCAGCATGAAGTGAAGATGATGCACAGCATTTGCGCTAGCGTCTGCCGATTGCAGAGATACAGCTGAGCCATTGTTAGACAAAAGAGGTGAGATCATAGAATTAGTTTTTGAGGTTTAATTACCCGATTTTAATTTATATTTTGAGTTTGAGCCCTGTGAAGTGAGCTTGTGGGAAAAATAAGCCGACGTATCACCGCGGCATTTACGTGGCAGCTCAAAGATTACTAGAAGTAGGTTGAAACTTCAACCAAAAGTTAATCGAAATTTTATTTACTTGCACTCCTGATTTTCTGGCGTTAAGCGATTCTAGTTTTAGTTGAAGCAACTAAACTCAGCATCTACCGAGTCACAGCTACAATAGTTTTCAAATCCCGACCAACCTTAAGATAAACTAATGCGCCGAAAAATCTTTCTGTTTTTCACTGTTTGCACAGCATTTCTGCTGTTTTTGCCAATTTTACAGGCTCAGTCAAATTACTTGCGCGTGGACGAATTTGCGACGCGCCTTTTTTTGCGCGAAAAAACGGCCGATGTTTTATTGATGGTAGAAAATCCATCCGCAAATGCTGCGGATAAAGCAAAAGCTAAAGTCAAAATCGAGCTTATTAGCCCGAACAACGAAACCAAAGCCGTCGCCGAACGCGATTTTCAATTTGAGAAAGGCATGAACGAAATTGATTTTGTGTTGGTAAACTTTGCCGAAATTCCCAAAGAAAATTTTGCTTTTTATCGTTTGCGCTATGAAATTAATTCCGCGACTCAAAACATCAACGGCATTATTGCAGTTTCGGAAATTGCGCCCGAAATATTTGAGATCGAAGCGATAGCGACTGAAAATGTGCGCGAAAATCAGCGTTATTTTGTCAGAACAAAAGCAATTCAGCCGGTCAGCTTGCGCGGAGTGGAAAACGTCCAAATTTCCGGCGAATTAGGCATTGAATTTGAAAATAAAAAAGATCTGATTGCTGTTCGCACCGCAGGTGTAACCGACGCGCAAGGCTATGCGCTGCTGGAATTCAATTTGCCGCCGAATGTTAAAAAAGTTGACGAAACAAGCCTCAAAATTATCGGCAGCAAAAACGGTTTGACGCGCGAAGCCGAAAAAACTGATGTGCGTTTTTTCGAAAGCCAGTTTGCTTATTTGCAAACCGACAAACCAATTTATCAGCCGGCGCAAATGCTCAAGGTGCGCACGTTGTTTTTGAATGCAGCTAACCGCGCACTCCCGGCACAGGATTTGGTTTTCGTGATTAAAGATCCGGATGATCAGGTTTTGCAGCGAATTGCGGCGCGGACTTCGCGATTTGGCGTTGCCAATGCCGAATGGCAAATTCCTGAAAACGCTAAACTTGGCGCTTATCGCTTGCGCGTTGAAGACGGAATCGGCGGACAATATTATAACGAGCAAAATTTTAAAGTTTCACGCTACGAACTGCCAAATTTTACTGTCAATGCCAAAGCAACCGCGCCTTTTTATTTGCCCGAACAAAAAACTGCAACCGTTGAAGTTTCTGCCGATTATCTTTTCGGGCAGCCCGTGACTAAAGCCAAAGTCAGAATTGTCCGTGAAGAAAGCCGCGAATGGAATTACAAAGAGCAGAA
>JBDTZD010000083.1:0-2251 GCA_040005335.1 Pyrinomonadaceae bacterium
ATCCAGGGAATCACCATTGACCAGCCTTCGACGCAGCGATGACGATAAACGCGCTCTTCCTGCGCGAATCGAAGTAAGTCTTCAATTCCAAAAGTCTGCGGTTTTTGCACTAAACCGCCAACTTCGATTGTCCAGGGGCGCGTCTGAAGGGATCCGGCAAGTCGGGCTGGAGAATATTTGTCAGTGCCAAATTCGTAGTAATTGTTATAGCTTGTAATGTCTTTATACAAGGTTTTTGTTTCGTCAACGGTAAAACCGTTTGTCGTTTCGTTTGGTTGAGCGACATCTTCGATTTTTGCTAATTCGGGGACGACGGGCGGCGGCTGATTGAGCCAGCGATACAGTCCTCCGGTCGCTACGGTCGAGCCAAGCAAAACTGCGCTTTTGATGAAATTCCGGCGGCTTAAATAAACGTTTTCCGGTGTGATTTCGCTCTGGTTTATATCCTCAAACTTCTTTATAGGCATACGAGGAGTTAGATTCAAGTTTTAAGCCGTGCGTTCGGTGTTTTCAATGTGACGACGAACTGCAGGCGATATCATTCGCGCAATCATTAAATTTTCGGTTTCCGGCAAATCCGAAACAACGAAAATTGCGTGATGCGTCGTGCGAAAACAAGCTACACGCATTTTGTCGCTCGATTCGCAGATTATAGTTTCATCGTTTTCGGTTTTTAAATCAGAATCCGTCACTAACACGGAAATAGTTTTGTTTTTTTGTTTTAAAACAACGTGCGCAAACCGGCGCTTTTCAAAAACACAGGAATGCGCTTCAACAAGTTTGATTTTGTCGCCGAACGCCTCGCGTAAAGGTTTGAGCACGGCTTTTTCCAGATCGCGGTTAAAGCGTCCGTATTTTTCCGCAGCTTCCGCCAGAGTGATTGGCGCTTGGGCTAAATTAAATTTAATCGCGCAGTTTTCGTGATCTCCGGCGGCTTGTCTGGACATTTCCATCCATGCCGCGCGAACGGCTCGAGTTTCGGTTGATTCAGAATCAGGAAAATTTTGCGGCTGAATCCTTTCACGGTTGGAGTTAACGGCAACCTGAACGGGTTTATTACTATTTATCAGCCAAAACGCGCCAAAGAAAATTCCAATCAGCAAGCCAGCCGCCGCCGTCGCCCACACCATTGGATTGCCAAACGCACCGCGCCTTAATCTTTCCCAAAACGGGGGACGCAAAACCTGAGAGCGCAATTTTGTCCGCAGTTTTGTTTCAAATGTTTGACTGATTTGTGAATCGGGAGCGTTTTTAACCGCTGACAACAGACGCGTCCGCAAATTTCGGCGCGCGGCAAGTTCGCCCCGACAGACGGCGCAGTCTTCCAGATGTCGTAAAACTTCGTGATTTGTTTCGACGAGTAATTCGTCGCTCAAATACGAATCCATGATTTCTCTCAATTCCTGACAGCGCATAATACTTTTCCTCTAACCTTTGGCAGCGATACCATATTCTCCGGCATAGTCGGTCAACTCGAGCCGCAACATCTTTCTGCCGCGATGCAGCCGCGACATGACTGTCCCGATTGGCACATTTAACAAAGCGGCGATTTCTTTGTAAGCAAATTCTTCGACATCCGAAAGCAAAACGACTTCACGGAATTGCTGCGGTATTTTTGTGAGAGCCTCAAGAACTTCTTCGTCCGTTAAATTTTGCGGCGTCGGCGGCGAATATGCCACCGTTTCCGCAATTCGCTCTTCGGTGTCGGCAACAAGCTGAAGCCTGCCAAGTTTGCGCCGCCGTTTGCTGTTGGTGTGATACAAAATCGTCACGAGCCACGCCCGGCAATTTGTCCCGCGCTGATAACGGTGAAAAGAACCTAAAGCCTGCACGAAAGTTTCTTGCATCAGGTCTTCGGCTTCCTCTCGGTCGCGCACAAGATAACGAGCGACGCGAAAAACATCCGGCATTAACGGCAAAGCTTCCGCCTCAAAAGCCGCCCAATCTTCTTCTTTCTCTCTGCCAAACATATTGAATTCGATGTTAAAACATTTCGCTTGCCAAACTTACAATACCGTTTAAACTACATTTTTATTCCAAAGCGCTCAAACCTGGCTATGTTTCTCGCTTTTTTATCAGTGCTTGACATAAACTTTATTTTCTCGTAACTCGTAGTTTACCAACGAAAGGAAAATTTCAATGCCGTTTAAGAAACCTTTTTCGCTTGTTGTTCTGGGCTTATGGCTTAGCGTCTTTGCCTTCGCGCAAACGCCAGCGACTCAGACCGAATCGCCGACCGCCGCCAAAGATG
>JBDTZD010000021.1:0-7458 GCA_040005335.1 Pyrinomonadaceae bacterium
GGAAAATACGTTTTGAGCGTGACGGCAGAAGATTTTGCTCACAATCAATCAACGGCAGAAGTCAATGTTGAAGTTTTAGGGCGATAAAAAGCGAATTTATGAAACGGTTGAGTTTTACAAAACGGAAAATTTTAGCATTGATAATTATTTGCACCGGTTTAGCTGGTGGTCTGTATAGCACTATTTATTCTCACGCAGAGACGAAACCTGGTTCGTTAACCGCGCCTCAAAGTTTGCAAAGCGAGCAGGACGCAGCAATTGAAAACGCACTTTACACGCGGACAGAATTCTTTGGTGCAGACGCAATTGTTCCTTTCCCGACAGCCGAGGCGCGTGATCGGCTGGCAGCTTTGCTCGAAAAATACCCGAAAGATTCCGCAATTTTTCTCAAGCTTTCAGAGTTGGACGAAAAACTAAATCGCTACGAAGACGCCGAACAAGAATTAAACGCGTTTGTTGAATTGAATTCGGCGGATCAAGCGTCCCTGGAACGGCTGGCGAGATATTTTGATCGGCGCGCGCGCTTTGAAACGGAAGGCGCGACTCTCGAACGAATTTTGGCAAAGGCGGCGGGCGAAGACAGAGCTATGGTTTTCGAGCGATTAATTGAATTAGCTCGGATGCACAAACTCGAGAAATATCTCAAACCCGAGTTTTACAAAGGAATTATTCGGCAAGATGCTTCGTGTTTTGCCGTTGTCGAAAAGTATATTGACAAACTTGTCGAGGAGAAAAGCTATTCGGAAGCACTCGCTGCGCTGCGCCAATATCGCCAGAGTTTCCCCGGACAAAACAACTTTCTCGAAAAAGAAATCGAAATTCTACTCGTTACCAAAAGGGCGCAGGAAGCTGAAGCGGTTTATCATGCAGCTTTTGATCCGTTCTGGAGCGCGGATCAAAGCGAGAAATACTACAGTTTTTTGAGCGAACAAGACCGCTATCGAATTTACGGAAAAGAATTAAAGGAAAAATTCAAACGCAATCCGGCGGATTTTGATACGGCTCTCAGACTGTTTCATTTTCAAAATTACGATCACGAAGCTTCGCCTGAAATTTTTATTCGACTTGAAAAGACCAGAGCCGAACGAAAAATTGCCTGGCAGCCCGAAGAGCTTTTAACCGTTTCGAGGTTATTGATTGCGGCGGGCGAGGGCAATTCGGCTTCGCGCTTTCTGTACACGCTTTCGACCCAGAATCAATTGCAAAAAGGCAGTGAATTACGGGCGAAAGTTCTTTACCAACTGTTTGAGATTTTGTCAGATGCCGGCGAGGAACGAATTGCCTTGACGCGCGGCGATTTGCAATTTTACCGCGATGTTGCCGCCGCAGATTCGCATCCGGGAATCACAACCGGAATTCTCTCCCTCATTTTTTCCGACACGAATCCGCCAGCAGAGCTAGCGGAAAAAGAAGGGATGGCGAACAAATTATTTAATCGCGCCGCCGCTTACCGAATTTTTCAAATTTACAAAACTGAAAATTCAACTTCGCCCGAATTGGCGCAAATGTATCTCGACATCGTGCGGCTTTATGCGGTGACGAATGACACCGAAATTGCTGCCAAAGCGCTTGCCGAATTCGAACAACGCCCCGAATTTACCCAAAACGCGAACACGCCTGATTACCCAAACATCGCTCTCAAACTCGCAGATGCATATATAGTTACTAAAAACTTTGAGCGAGAGCGGAGTGTTTATCAAAATATTTTGGATTACTTGGGTAAAAAACAAACTGCTGCCGGACATCATCTTATTTATTCTTCAAACAATTCTTCCGAACCGACACAAATCAAGCCTTCAATTGACAGTTACCCGCCATCCTCAAATCCGGGGATTTCGCTTGCGCCCAAGCCTCAAGAACATGAATGGGATGATTATAATTCGAGCAATTCTTACACGGATTTTTTTGAGCCGAGCAACAATGAAATTAGCTATTCAGAAGTTTTAAACAGGTTTGTCGCGTCTCTCGCGCGGGAAAATCGAACGCCGGAAATTCTCGCGCTTTACGCCGGAGAAACCAAAAAATATCCAAATGAAGCCGCTCTTGACGAACAAATGCTCGAATGGCTCGGTCAAACGAATCTGGTTGATGAGCAGCTCAAAGTTTATCGCCAAGCGTTAGACAAGTTTCCCAACAGAACTTGGCAAGACCGCCTTGCACGTTGGTTTCTGAAGCAGGAACGCAAGCAGGATTTTGAAAACTTTTCGCGCGATTTAATCGAAAAATTGGATGACATCGAAACGCGCAGCTACCTCGCTGAGTTTATTGATTCCAAGGCTACTGCCAAGCCAGAAAGTTTTGACTCACAGCTTTATCTCGCCCTTTACAAACGGGCGCACGAACGGTTTCCGCATAATCTCAGTTTTGTCCAGGGTCTTTTGACATTCTATCGGGCGCACAAACAAGAAAGCGATTGGCGACACTTAACGGCGGAATATTATTTTGAATCATCGCTCGTCAGAGAACAGTTTTTGCTCGAAGCGGCGAAAAACAGTGAGCTGCGTGATTTGCAAAAACAAGCCAATGAAAAAATTAGTGACGCGAATGTCACCCGCCCGCTCACGCAGGCGGTACT
This sequence comes from Pyrinomonadaceae bacterium, assembly GCA_040005335.1. Lineage (GTDB taxonomy): Bacteria > Acidobacteriota > Blastocatellia > Pyrinomonadales > Pyrinomonadaceae > JBBQUS01. The sequence goes on from JBDTZD010000021.1 coordinate 2,576, forward strand.
GACAGAAATACCTTACAAGCTTTTTCGCGCAGATACGGCCGCCCGCCTTTCCAATTACGAAGAAGCTGTGAGCGCTTACCGCGAATTAAATTCGCTTTATCCAAATACTCCTGAGTATGCCGAACGGCTAATCACTTTGACTCGCTCACTCGGTCAAATAAACCACACTTTTTTGAATGAAGCCGCAATCGTTGCACACGCTCAAGCAGAATCCGAACCTGCTCAAGCCGAATATCGAACTCGCGCCGGAGAGATTCAAGCTGAACTTGGAAACTATCCGCTGGCTCGCGCAGAATGGCAGAAACTTATCGAAACAGGACAGGGCGATCCGGAAACTTATCTCGAAACAGCAACTGTTTTTTGGGATTATTTTCAATATGAGGATGCTTTCACCACAATTAAAAAACTACGTGAGCAAACAAATGATGATTCGCTTTATGCTTTTGAAGCGGGCGCAGTTTTAGAAGCCAAACACAATTTGCCAGCAGCGCTCGCCGAATATGTTAAGGCTCTTGACGGCTCAACTCCTGAAGCTTTGAATGTCGTTTCAAGCGATCGTGCTAAGCGGCGTTTGGAAACGCTTTACGCGCGTTCCGGCGTCGCAGTTCAATTACAAAAAGCTTTTGCAACAGAACTCAAGAAACGTAATGGCGTCGTCCCGACGGCTGTCCAGAGCGCGTCCCGCGCTCGGTCAAAATCAAAACGTGAAGGCATCCTGCCTTCACGACAGCCAGCCGGAGTCGGGCGGTACAATTTGAAAACTAACCAGCTCATTTTGGGTTACGCCGATTTTCTGCGCCGCGTTGACGAGTGGAAAACTGCCGCAAATATGCTCAAAGCTGAAATTGCTCGCAATTATTCCGAAGATTTTCTCGAAGAAGTCAGCGATCTCGCAGGCACTGCCAAAGACTCGGAACTCAAAAGCAGAGCGATCAGACGTTTGGCGGCAACCGCGCTGGGCAAGCGTTCGGCTATCAAATACCGTCTTCAACTCGCCGAAAATTTGAGCGACAATAAAAAAACTCTCGAAACCGTCGCCGTCCTGCGTCAACTCGTTCAAAAATTTCCGACTAATTACGGAGTCTTGAGCGAAGTCGACAATTTTTATTGGCGCATTAATCAACGAGCGGAATCTATCCGGGTTTTGCAAACCGCTTTGACGCGAGCCAAGGGGGATTACCGAGTGACTTTTGGGCGAAAACTGGCGTCGCGTTATTTAGAGCAAAAAAATGATCCGTCAGCCGCGCAAATCCTACAGCAGCTTTATGATGTAAACGCGCTCGATTCCGGCGTTTACGATGAACTGACAAAAATTTATGTGAGAACCGGAAACCGCGTGGCGATGTCAGAGATGTTTGAGAAAACCCTGAAAGCTACTAAATCGCAGGAGATTGATTTTCGGGAAATCACGGACGAAGTTGCCGAACTGAGAACGCGATTGATTGACGCGTTAACGCGTCTCAAAGATTACCGCGCTGCTGTTGCCCAGCATATTGAAATTATCAATCGCGCTCCCGAAGACGAAGAAAATATTGAAGCTGCAATTGATTATGTCAAGCGTTATGGCGGCGCCGATGTTCTGGCTGATTATTATCAAAAAACGGCGGCGCAGGCATACAAAAATTATCGCTGGTTTGTTATTTTAGCCAGAATTAACGAAGCAAACAATGATTTGACTAGCGCGGCGGAAAACTACCGCGTGGCGATTAGCAACCAGCCCGAAATGGTTGAGCTTTACGACGCGCTCGCCGCAATTTATGAACGACAGGGAAATTATAACGCGGCGATTGAAAATTTATCTAAAACACTTGAATTATCCAATGATGATCCCGTTTATCTGAAACGTATAATTGCAGTTTTTCTCAAAGCCGGACGCGTCGGCGAAGCCGCAGCCGCTCGTCAAAAACTGCCGGTTGAGCAAAAGCCGCAGCTCTCGACTGCCGACCAATTTGCCGAAGCCGCGCGTTTGCAAAACACGGAAAAAGCGAAAGCTATTGAAATGTCGCGCAGCGCTTTTGACAAGCTCGTGAACAATCCATTTGCCCTGGAAATCAAAGCCGCCGACATCATGAATTATGTTCAGATTGTTCGCCAGACAGAATCGCTCAATTCAATTTTTAAAAACCTGTGGAATCTGCGCGACAAACTAATTTTAGAATCTGAACAGGCAAATTCTACCAATGCCGGAAAAGCACGCGCCGCTAGGCAAACCTTGGACGGCGCGATTGTCGAAGCCATCGGAAATGTCGCTCGCGTGAACGCCACTGGAACTGAACGGGCCGCGCTCCTGGCTGATTTAAAGGGACGAATGAGCAAAGCTTTTGACCGAACCGATGATGACTCGACGCTTTCGCTTTTACAGAATTTAAGCCGCAAAGCTGGTTTCGGAACGCTCGAAGAACGGATTCTCATCGGAAAAAGAGACGCTGCTTTCGCGGCTCAAAACGCGGCACAATTTCACAGCCAGTTAAATTATCTGCTGGCGTTTTACCGTGAGCGCGGCGATTATCAAAGTGTTTTGCAATTACTGGAAGCCAGTCGCGAAAAAGATTTTGACGCTGCGCATTTTGATTATCAGCAACAAATCGCTGAAAACGCCCGACTTCTCGGCAATCATGACAAAGAACTCGCCGCGCTGCGTGAATATTTTAGGCAACAGATCGAAAAGCAATGCGCCGATTGTTTGGCAACACAGAACGATGCGCTGGTCACTCGTTATTTTGAAATGCTGGCGGAATCTGGTGACGCGGGCAAAAATGAACTTCGCAAATTGTCCGAAACTCATTCGCAATTTCAGCTTCAGCTCACCAATTTTTTACTCGTCAAAGGTGAAAAGGAATTGGCACACGCGGCGATTGCAAACTCGCAGTTTTCAAGTTTGTGGAAACAAACCAGACAGGCGCAAACCAGTTTCGCGCTCAATGAATACGGCGAAAAGGACGCAAATTACTTTCTTGCTGCCCTACGGCTCAAACCTATTGGCGAATTAATTGGAGAAAAGCCGAACGCGGAAACCGAGCTGGTCGGTGACGATTGGATTCGAGCGGCTCAGATTTACGGTCAATGGCTTTATCAAAGTCAATCAAATCGCGACAAATCTTCGGAATTTTTACCGGCGATGATAGAAAATCGTCCGCAAGACGCAATCGCGCAAAGCCGTTTGGGAAACTGGTATTTAGAGCAAAAAGACAGTCTTCATGCAATTGAACATTTGCGGCTGGCGCTCGAAATTGCCCCGAACGACAAATCCACGATTGCCAAGCTCGGTGGGGCATGTTTTCTGAGCGGCGACAGAGCGAAAGCCCAAGAATATTGGGCAAGCATCATTGCCGGAGACAATCCGAGTTTTGACGAATTTGCGCTTTATCTCGAAACACTTCAGAAATACGGGCAAGCGTCGGAGGCAAGAGAGAAGTTCGCCTCCATAACGGCAAGGCGTCTCAGCGATTTTTCCGCTCATAACACGAAAAATCTTTACGGCGAGGACAAGGAGGAATTTGATGTTGTCAAAAAAGAAATTCGACTTCTGGCCGCTTCTTTTGGTGATTATGAAAAGGACGGGAAACTTGCCGCTGAGGAAGCCGAATATTTTCTTCGGATTTCGAAAACCGTTCAGAAAAACACGTTCCTGCCGGAAATTTTAATCTCTGACGCGCTTATTAATCGCAGCGAAATGCTGCCTTTTTACGAATTGCTGATTGAAAGCACTAAAAATGACTCGGGCAGCGATTATAAATTTACCGAATTGCTCAAAAACACTTTCGAGACGCGCTCCGTCGAAGGTTTGCTTGACCAACAGGAAGATTTCAAGACGAAAGAACCTGATGGAGAGAAAATAAAATGGCAGAAAGAACGCCTTGATTGGCTGATTTCAGCCGGTCAAACGAAGGCTGCGGGAAACGCGGTTTCCGCGATTGAAAAAGAAATTGAGCAGCGTTTCGCGCGTCCCGGCTGGTTACGGCTCGCTCGATTACGTTTGCAAATCAGAACCGGAAACGCAGCTCAAACACTGCCCGAATTTAAAGAATTTGTTGGCGTTACGGTCACGCCGGACGCGCCGAAAATCGCGCTGCCAAGTCTGGAAAGATTAAATGATTCGGTTAATTTGCTGCGCGAAGAAAATCAAAATGCGGAAGCTGATGAACTCCAACAGTCATTTTACGCCCGACAAATCGCGCTCGAACAATTCGACGCTCCCGCTTTTACCGGTCTGGCAAACTTGGCTTTTAAGCAGGGCAACACTAATTTCGGACTTAAACTGCTGCAAATTATGACGGATTTGACGAATGACGAACTCAAGGAAACAACTGCCGCTGAACTCGTCCAATTTGATTTAATTAAAACTTTCGCAGCCGACCCTGCAAAACTCGAAGATGTTCCCGCAACAAATACGCTTTTCGCCGCCGAGACCCTTAGAATTGCGGCAGAGACTGCCGGAAAATTTGGGCAGTTTGACGCTTGTATTGTGTTTCGTCAAAAGCTTCGCGCTGTAGCGCCCGGCAACGACCTCAATCGTATCGAACTCGCCCGGCTTTTCGCCGAGAAACAAAGTTTTGCGGAAGGAGTTAAAATTCTCGCCGAAGTTATCAACGACCGCTCAACAGAGCGTAATTCTCGTTGGCAAGCCGTTTTTATTGCGGCGGAAATTTGTGCGAATAAAGACGAATTGTGGAATCAATTAAAAAATCTTTCACCAAATCTGGCGGCAGAAGACGCGGAAATGTGGACTGCAATCGGAGCATTTGAGTTAAATCAAACCGGACGCACCGGGGAAGCGCTCGAATTGCTCAGAGCTGAAAAAGACAACGCATATTTGCAATTTGTCGCTGCCCTTTTCACCCGTCATGCTGGACAAAACGAGGCTGCTATAACTCAATTTCTCG
>JBDTZD010000161.1:0-7444 GCA_040005335.1 Pyrinomonadaceae bacterium
GTCCGCGCCTTGTTTTGTTGTCTCAGCTCGTACGCGGCGAAAGCGAACGATGTTCAGGCAAGATGATAGCTGCTGAAAATACGTTTCGTGAAGTTTTCCGGCACGCAGCACGCGAAGAACATCCGCAAATTGCCTGGATCGCGGCGAACGCCCTTGGATTAGTTGCAAAAAAACAAAACGATTTTCCGCGCGCCGAAAATTACTTTCGCAAAGCCGTCGAGATAATCGAATCTTTGCGCTCGCCTCTCGCGGCTGACGAATTCCGCACCGCATTTTTCACTGACAAACTCGCGCCGTATCAAAATCTCGCTGATATTTGCCGTCATGAAGAATCCCGAATTTCTGAATCGTTTGTTTGGATTGAACGCGCCCGCTCGCAATCACTGCTTGATTTACTAGCGGATTCCAATCACCAGGAAATCTTGCTTGACGACGCGAGTTTGCAAACAAAGCTCGATCATCTGCGCGAAAAATTAAATTGGTTCTACAATCGCCTGACTCGCCCGATCAGTGAAATTGGAGCGGCAGAAAGCGAAATTGAGAATATCCAGGACGAAATCCGCCGTCACGAAAACGAAATTAACGCTCTAATTTTGCATTCGCAGGCGACGCGAGAAAATTTTGTTCGGCGCGGAAATAATTTTGATTTGGGGCAATTGCAAAAAGCTCTTGGAAAAAAACGTGTGTTAATCGAGTTTGCTGAATTTGACGGCCGATTCGCCGCCTTTATCATTGGCGAAACGAGCGTTAAGTTAATCGAAAAACTGGGGAGCGCGCCGGAAATTCAAGCCGTTCTCGAACAACTGCATTTCCAATTTGCAACTTTGCGTTATGGGACTGCAAATCTGCAAAAACATCTTTCGCTTTTGAAAAAACGCGCAGATCATCTTTTGCAAACTCTTTACAATCTTTTACTGCTTCCGCTCGAAGATTTGATTGCGGAAAAACATCTCATCATTGTTCCGGCAAAAAATCTTCATTACGTTCCGTTTCAAGCTCTGCGCAGGGGCGAAAAATATTTAATCGAAAATTGTGAAGTCAGTTTCGCGCCAAGCGCGACGGTTTTGCAAAATCTCTTGCAGCGTGATTCGAAAGTTATCAAAAAAGTTTTGGCAGTCGGGTTTGCCGATGAGCGTGTGCCGCAAGTTGAACATGAAGTTGAGAATCTTGCCAACGTTCTGCCCCATACAACCGTCTTAGCTGGGGCTAGTGCAACTTTTGCAGCCGTCCGCGAAACGCTCCAGAACGAATTTTTCAACCTTCTGCATCTCGCGTGTCATGGACAGTTTCGAGCAGAAAATCCGCTTTTTTCCTCCCTGCATTTGGCTGACGGTTGGGTGACTGTTCGAGAAGTCGCTAAATTGCGACTCGAAAACGCTCTGGTTGTTTTATCGGCTTGCGAAACCGGACTCAGCCAAATTGCTGCGGGCGAAGAATTATTAGGATTGATTCGCGGTTTTCTGGCTGCCGGCGCAAACACGCTCATTATTTCACTTTGGACGGTCAACGACGCAGCCACTGCCGATTTGATCGGTAATTTTTATCAAAATCTAAAAAGCGAAAGTTCGCTTACCGCTTCGTTGCGAGCGGCACAAATCAAATTTATCGAGCAGGATGCGCATCCTTATCTCTGGGCGCCTTTTATTTTGACCGGAAGATGGTAGGAAAACATCTAAACTCAAATATAAAAATAAAATTCCGGGGCAACTGTCTTTTTTTGGTTTGGTTATTGACTGTAAGATGGAAACAGTCGCGCTGACGAATTTGTGCAAATCTCGCTTGTCGAAAGTGCGCCCTCCTACGCAAGAGTGAGATAAAGTCGGCGCGGTTGTTTCAAAGATTTATTGGTTAATTAAAGTTTTATGAAAAGTACTATCTGGCGAATTTGGCTCATTATTATTTTGTTATGCGGTTTGTCTCTAACTGGCAAAGCGCAAGCTCCCAACTGTGATTCGAGCGAAGCTGTTCCGGGACAAGTGGCAATTCAACTGGTCAACGCCGCGGACCTTCCGGCAATCGCCGCCCAGTACAATTTAAATCCGACACCAATCTGGCAATTTGGGACACGCCCGATTTACATTTTGAGCTTTAGCGATTCGCGCACCGTTTGTCAGGTCGTCGCGCAAATTACTTTACCCCCGCCCGGCGACGCGCGATTTGTTTTTGCCGAACCAAACAGCCGTCTGAAATCGCCGGAAGCGCAAGGTAGTTCGTGGAGCATCGGATCTTCGTGGAGCATCGGATCTTCGTGGAGCATTGGCAGCAGCGTCAAAGGCACAAATCGTCAATGGGCGAACAGTAGAATTCGTTTGTTTGAAGCGCAGCAGGGAGCTGAAGGTTCACGCGGAGCAGGAGTAACAGTTGCGGTGATTGACACGGGAATTGATCTGACGCATCCAGCTTTTGCCGGAAGGATTGCGCCAAACGGTTATGATTTCGTTGATAACGATAACAATCCTCAGGAAGAAGGTCAGCAGCGAGTCGGCTCTTACGGGCATGGCACGCACGTCGCCGGAATCGTCGCCCAAGTTGCGCCGGACGCCAAAATATTGCCGATTCGGGCACTCAACCCGAATGGTGAAACCACACTCAGAGTTTTAGCCGAAGCGATTCGTTATGCCGTTGACCCGGACAACAATCCAATCACTAATGACGGAGCGCAGATTATTAACCTCAGCTTGGGAACGCCAAATAAAACTGATCTCATCAAAAGCATTGCTGAAGATTACATTCGCGACAGAAAAATTGTTTTTGTCGCGGCGGCGGGGAACGGCGGCAATACAGTTCCAATATATCCGGCAGCGGAAAATAGCACAGACGGTTTGATTGCAGTCGGTGCGAGCAAACTTGGAACACTCGATTCTCCATGTTCGGATCAATTTACTGACGTTATTACGCCGTTTTCGACTCGCGGGGATGGGAGCGGCAATGCGGTCAGGATTTTTGCTCCCGGCGACCGAATTGTCAGCGCAATTCCGGGGGGTCGTTACGGAATGTGGAGTGGAACTTCAATGGCGGCGCCATTTGTTTCAGGCTTAGCGGCACTCGTGAAATCTAAATATTCTGATCGAACGCCAGCCATTATTGAAGAGCACATCAAAAATACTTCAATCGAATTAAGAAATCGCGGATGCGGTGATTTGCAGACGCGATGGTTTCGCATTGACGCGGCGGCAGCTGTTTTTACTATTCCGCCTCTGCCGCTACTATTACAGTAACAAACCAAATTTAACCATTTAAAAATTTGTCAAAGAGGGCGCGGAGAATGGCTCAAATCCATTCTCAAACTACCCGTGCGTTTTGAGCCGACGGGTGATAAAAACGGCTCAAATCTAAATCAATAAGGATCAAAAATGAAAAAGAAAAATAATCAGAAATTTCAGCTATGGCTTGTTTTGCCAGCCATCATCGGTGCGCTCGTCTGGGCAATCAGTCCGCTCATTTCGTCAAAAGCGGCGAATAATTTGCTTATATCAGATTCAGTCGTCGTCAATCTGCAAACAAATTTGAGCGGTGCGGCAATTAACGGCGTCACTCCGTTTGGACGCGCCGAGTATAAAGTTTTCACGAGCGGCAACCGCAAATTTGAGGTCGAAGCATTTGCCGTTAATCTCCCGGCGGGAACGGCTTTGAGTGTGGAAGTTAATCGCGCATTCGTCGGTCAACTTTTTATTTCAGCAGCGCAAAGCGGCGAACTGAGACTTAAAACCGAAGATGGTCAAACCGTTCCAACCATTCAGAACGGCGATACAGTGACGGTCAAACAAAATGCCAACATAATCTTGAGCGGCATCTTTGGCGGCAACCCAACGCCCAGCCCATCAGGTTCGCCCAGCCCGTCTCCTTCAGCCTCGCCGACCGCTAGTCCCAGCCCGACCGGATCTCCGAGTCCGTCGCCATCTGTTTCGCCTTCGCCGAGCTCAAGTCCAGGCGGCATTTTCGCCCGTTTGACCGGCGCGACGATCAACGGCGCCGCGCCGAGCGGTTTTGCCGATTACTCGCTTAGTCAGAGCGGCTCGAATCGGAGCGTTCGCGTTTACGTCAGCCAAGTTAATTTGCCCGCCGGAACTGTTTTGACGGTTTTTGTCGGCGACATTAATGTGGGTCAATTTAGTTTGCAAAACAACGGCGGCGAGTTTCGCGTGGAATCAAGAGACAATCCAATAGTTCCGGTCGTCACCAATGGCACCGCGATTCGCGTTCAAAACAACGGCACAATCGTGCTTTCCGGCATCTTCGCCACCGGAGTTTCGCCATCGCCCAGCCCAAGTCCGAGCGCGTCACCGACACCGCAAAACGCCAGATTTTATGAAGCAGAACTGCGCGGATCGGCAGTAGTGCCATCAGTTGCGACTGAAGCGCGGAGCGTTACCAAGATTCTCTTAAACCAAGCTGGAACCGAGATTCAAGTGATTTCCAGTTTCTTCCGTTTGTCCGGCAACCAAACTAGTGCGACGATTAACGGGACGGCTTTGCCGGGAACCAACGCGCCGGTGATTTTTAACTTAGGCACAATCGGCGGCACGGACGGATTTTTTCCGACTCGCACCTTTGCAGTGACAGCGGAGCAAACAGCGCAGTTGCGCGCCGGTTTATGGTATGTCGTGATTGGCAGCATCAACCACACCGACGGTGAAATCCGAGGTCAAATCAGCGCCGAAGATCGTGTGGGCGATTTTGAAGGTGATGGACGAACCGACATTGCAGTGTTCCGACCGTCAACCGGAAATTTCTATTTTCTCAATAGTTCAGATGACGCTTTTCGCGCTCAGGCTCTCGGCGGTGCTAACGACAAACTCGTTACCGGAGATTATGATGGCGACGGCATCACAGATGCTGCGGTTTTCAGAAACATCAATGGATTAGGAGTCTGGGAAGTGCGCCGCAGTTCAGACGACGGCATTTCAAGCGAGCAATGGGGATTGGCTTCGGATATTCCGGTAGTCGGAGATTTTGATGGCGACGGACGCAGTGATTTAGCAGTGTTCCGACCCTCAAATGGTGATTGGTATATTCGCAAAAGCTCGGACGGCAGTTTTCAAGCTGCGCAATGGGGGCAAAACGGCGACAAACCTGTTGTCGGGGATTTTGATGGTGACGGACGGGATGATTTAACCGTCTTCCGACCATCAACCGGAGCTTGGTATTCATACCGCAGCTCAAACGGAACTTACTTCGCAATTCAATGGGGGACAGCGGAAGATGTACCGCAGACCGGCGATTTTGATGGAGACGGCATCACGGATGTCGCAGTTTTCCGTTCATCGGTTGGCACTTGGTACATTCACCGCAGCATTGACGGAGGATTTCGCGCGGTGCAGTTCGGAACAAGCGGAGATATTCCAGCGGCTGGCGAATTTGATGCCGACGCTTTGACCGACATCGCCGTCTTTCGCCCGTCAAACGGTACTTGGTACATTAAGCGCTCGGTTGACGATGCTTTTGTCGCCACCCAATTCGGTGCCAACGGAGACAAACCGGCGATAGCGAAATAATAATGGTCGTTTGTTAAATCTTTAAAGTGTTTATGCAGAAAGGCTTGATTGATAAATTTATTTATCAATCAAGCCTTTTCACTTTCGGCAATTTGCATTGAATCGCCAACGAATTCTATGCACATACTAACCTGCATTAGTATTATCCGGCAAACTGAAGGTGTCTATCACATTTTTGCTATTCAGACGATTTAGCATCATCTTAATTTCTCTTGTTAGATAACTGTCGCTAGCTTAGGTGCAGAACGTGATAAATCTCCTCCCATCTCGCAGGTCAGGAAATAAGTTGCATCGCGTGAGTAGCTTTTCTCAAGTTTCAGGTAATACCCTTCGCGCCCGAATGACCATGCGACATTGAATTGCGGTGATTCATTGAGCGTCGGAGCTTGCTGACGAAATGTGTTAAGGCGCTGAGGCAATTGCGGCAAGCGAACTTTTCGATCAGAGCTTTGATCGTATGGAACATCCAAAGAATAGAGAGACCACCGCAGCAATTCGGGTCGCTGCCATGAAAAAGTCATCCCGACCCCGGCAGAATTTGCCTGAGATTCAAGAATTTCCCTGCAAGTTTCTTCCGATAAAGGAAAACTGTCAGTTTCTTCCATCATCGTCTCCAGCCATTCTTTGGTTCGGCAGAGCGGATCCCAGCCGAAGTAAACGTTCATTGTTTGTTTTTGATAATCGGAAGCGACAAAGAAAACGTCTTTCAAGTCGTGTTTTGCAAAAAACGCAGCGTGGTCGCGAACACTTTGGGGAATGGCAGAAACGCGTTGAAATTGTTCAAACGGAACTGGTCCGCCGGTAAACGTCCATACTTTAGCCAGACCAAAGCCTGCATCAAAATCGAGTCCGGCACGAGTTGCGCGCGGAAACGCGGTGAGTATTTCGTTTTGCAGAGTCACAATCGGCGACTGTCCCTCAGCAATCATGCCAGCACCCTGAGCCCGCTGAGTGAGATCATTCGGTCCTTTGTAAAAAAACCGATAATACAAACCTGTTTTTGGCTTTGAGCCAGCCTTTGTTTGGACGACGCAAGTGCTGAATTCTTCGTCGAAAACTTCTAAAGCCTGCTTTGTCGCGCTTTCTGAAAAATCGGCGCCAAGAGCCTCTGCCGCAGAGCGCAGATGTTGATAAAATCTTTCAGCTTGATAAGGAGTTGGATCAATGCGTTCTTTCATGTTTTTCTCCTTGAAATTTAATAATCAGTTGAAGTGCCTATAAAATGTGTACGCGTTGTAAGTGACGCGGTGAGTGCGCGAGGAATGGGCGACGACCGTGCAGGAGAGCATGGTTGTCTGCAATCAGAAAATCACCGTCAATCCATTGGTGCGCGTAACAGTGTTCGGGCGCGTAGAGAGTTTTTAATAAATCTCGCAGCAATTGATTCACTTCTTCCGGCGGAACGCCTTTAACTTCCAGAGTGAGCGGGTTGAGCGATTCTGTATCTTGATTGGTCGGCTCGGCAAAGCGCAGTGTTTCCTGACCGGTTTGAGGGTGTTCTGATACTAAATTCGCTGAGACCTGCCCGCCGTAATGCGCAACCTTGTCCGTTGTGTAAGTGATTTGAACGCTCCGCCATCGGGCGCGTTGGGTCGCGGTCGCGTCTTCCCAAACTCGCACTGTGTCGCAAAATAATGTTTCACCGCCGCTATTTTTGAGCGGCGCAGTAAGACACTGAAAAAATTGATAGCTAGGCACAGCTTCGGCAAAAGCTCCGTCCCAATGCAGCGGAACATCTCCATTGGTAAACAAGTAGTTTTTTGGCACATCATGCACAAAAAGGTTGAGTACCATGCCAAAGTTCCATTTCAGCAGCGCGCCCCAACTTGAACAAAATTCGATCAAATTATCCTCACTGAGCGGCGCAAAGCCCCGGAGTACAATCAATCGATGTTTTTGCGCAAGTTTGCGAAGTTCTTCGATTGGCAAATTCAGTAATTCTTCCGGTT
>JBDTZD010000279.1:0-7440 GCA_040005335.1 Pyrinomonadaceae bacterium
AAACGGCGAGAAACACGCGATTTTACTTCGGAGTTAACGGCAATTCCGGGCGTTGGTGAAAAGCGTAAAACTCGGTTATTAAGAAATTTCGGCTCAATCACCAGGATTGCTAAGGCAAGCGTCGAAGAGCTTTCACCTTTTGTCGGAGCAAAAACAGCGCGTTACATTCTTGAACATTTTCAAAAGCAAAGGGATTTATCCAAAACCTAAATGAAGCTTGTGCATAAATCAAGGTCAATAAAAATGCGATTTCGACGGAGCGCGGACATCTTGTCCGCTAATTTGCCACAGCAAATTAAAGCCTGCGCATTTGTGTCGCATAAATGGCGGACAAGATGTCCGCGCTCCATGTCAGTTCCTGATTTATGCACAGGCTTCACACCTAACTTAGTAGTAATAATTTTTCAGCTTTAATTGATAAATCCGCTTGGTTCGGTTTCAGTTAAACTCGGCGGTGAATCGTCGTCCGCATCTTCCAAGTTCCAAATTTCGTACAGCTCCGCCGGAACTTCCGTTAAAAAACGCGAAGGTTTTTGCAGTACGGTTTGACGCGAATAATCAATTACCATTTGCGGGTAAGTAATATATAGTTCATCCGCCGCGCGCGTCAAAGCGACATACCATAACCTTCGCTCTTCTTCTTCGCCTTCGGTGTCTTTGAGCGAGCGGGGCGAGGGAAATTTGCCGTCCGCCGCCCAAATTAAAAACACAGCTTTCCATTCCAAACCTTTAGCCTGATGAACAGACGTTAAAGTTAAAAGCTCGTCTTCTTCGCCGCCCGAAACAACATCTTCGCCGACGAGCGGTTTGTTAAAGTTTTCAGTTGAAATTAAAGCTAGTTCGGACAAAAACGCTTCGGTTGAATCGTAGCGGCTCGCATATAAACCAAGCTGTTTTAGATCTTCCAGCCGCGCTTCGGCGTTTTCATAGGTGGCTTGAAGATGTTCTTCGTAACCGTTTGCAAGAATAATCTCGATTTGTTTTGCCGGTTGCTCGCGGGTTTCGTCCGTTGTCAGTTCGGTTAATAATTTGACGAAATTTTGCCAACTGCTCCCACGTTTCGGTGCAGCTGGAAAGTTTTCCTGTTTAATCAGCGCAAACGGATTTTCAGTTGCGGCGATTTGTTCCCAGACGCGGTTCGCCGTTGCGTTGCCAATGCCGGAGATAAGTTTCAAGACTCGTTTCCAAGCAATTTCATCCAGCGGATTGACGATGAGACGCAAATAAGAAACAACGTCTTTGATATGCGCTTGTTCAAAAAAGCGAACGCCTGACTGGACGCGGTACGGAATACCGCGACGTGTCAGTTCCAACTGCAATTCGAGTGAATGATAATGCGAGCGGTAGAGCACAGCAATTTCTTCAAGGCGCGTTCCTTCGTCCCTCAATTCTAAAATTCTCGACGCAACAAACGACGATTGCTGTTCAACATCTCGACAGGGAACCAGCGCCGGCTCAAATCCTTTTGATTTTCTGGCTGCCTGCAAAACTTTTGGAAACTGACGTTTGTTTCCGGCAATCGCCGTATTAGCCAGACCTAAAATCTCCGGGACGGAGCGATAGTTCGTTTCGAGTTTGTAAATCGTAGCTTCTGGATAACGGTCGGGAAATTCGTAGATGTTGCTGAATTCTGCTCCGCGCCACGCGAAAATGCTTTGCGCGTCATCGCCGACAACCATCACGTTTTTGTGTCTGACAGCGAGCAAATCAATAATCTCGGCTTGCAGCTTGTTAGTATCCTGATATTCATCAACCAAAATATGCTCAAACTGCTCGGCGTAAACATCGGCGATGTCCGGCTTTTCGATGAGGAGTTTTTTCCAGTTGAGCAATAAATCGTCATAATCCATCGCGTTACGCGCACGTTTGCGGTCGTGATAGGCAAAATCAACGCGCCGAATTTGCGCGGCTAACGGTTCAAAATACGGGTAACGCCGAATGATAACTTCGTCAATTGGCTGATCAGTGTTATTGGCAAAAGAGATAATGTCCTGCAGAACTTCGGGTTTCGGGAAACGCTTGGCTTTAGTATCAATTGCGGCTTCTTCGACGCAGGCGGCGATAAAATCTTTGGAATCTTCTGCGTCAAGAATCGAGTAATTTGCAGAAAACCCTAAGCTTGCAGCGTGTCGCCGTAAAATCAAATTGCCAATTCGGTGAAATGTTCCGCCCCAAATTCGATGCACGTTTTGACTGCCCGTCAGATTTTCGACTCGGCGGAGCATTTCCCGCGCCGCACGATTGGTAAAAGTTGCCAGAAGAATACGGGCCGGCACGACGCCTTGTTCGAGAAGGTAAGCAACGCGATATGTGATTGTCCGCGTTTTGCCCGTTCCAGCCCCTGCGACCACCAGAGCCGCCCCCGGCTTTGCCGTTACAACGCGAAACTGCTCATCGTTTAATTCTTGTCGGAAGCGCGTTAAATGTGCGGGCGGCGAAGACGCGCCGCGCTTGATAACATATTTCTTAGACATTAAACTGAAAACAAACCGGAGTTGATTTTGTTCATCAAAGTTGATTCTAACTTGCGAAGCGCAAAACTCGGAAAAATGCTGACGCTGAAACTCAAAAAATATTGTTTAGTTTTAAGCTTGTTGTTTGCTTTGCTGGCGTCGCCGCTGGCGGCAACAGCTTGTGCTTGCTCAAGTTTAGCTGCGTCTTCTCACGTTAATGAACATTTTCAGCAGCCTGTGGCTGAAGATCATTGTTCGCCCAAAGCCGAGGCGGAAAATCATAGCTTACCCTCTCACGATGGACAACCTGTAGTACAAACGGCGGCAATGCAAGACGAATGTTGCTGTGCTAAAAATGCGCCGCAACGCGTTATTTTAGCGGAAAAGAAAAGCGAACCGGCGCATTTTTTCCAAGCCGCGATTGTTCCAGCTCATTTTGACTTCTCAATTGTTTGGGACAGCCAACCGCTTAATTTTTTCACCCCAAACATTTTTTATCCGGCGCGCTCCCGTCTGTCTGACAAACCCGCCCGTGCTCCGCCAATTCAGTAAAGCGAGAATTTAGCTTTTGAGTAACGACTTTGGTCGGCTGTTGCTAGCTGCCTGAAGCCGGAAAACTCTGAACGCGCAATTTTTTATTTACAGAACTAAGGAGTTAATTTAATGCAAAAATTTATCGCCCTCATCCTGTTAGGGTTTTTATTTAATTTTAATGCAATCGCACAGCAGCATTCGCATGACGAACAACCTTCTCAAACGAAAACCGAAGTGGGCGATGCCAATTCGCCTTTTTCGTTAATTTCAAATCAAAAGAAAATTTTAACCAAAGAAGAATTTTACGCCGCTGAAAAAGAGCAAACTCGCGGCGCGAAAACAGATGGCAATCTTGTTTTCCGAGACCAGATGATCCGGCTCGTGATTCACACCGGACCTGAAGACGATATGCTTTCGTATCGTTTTCAAGCGATGCGAAATCCAACAATCGTCGTTCCGGCTGGTGCGACAATTAATGTTTTATTCGTTAATACTGACGGCGATATGTCGCACGACATTCGTTTTGGCTCATCTAAAATGCCTTTTCCGATTGCGCCTGATATTTCCAAAACAGTTGGAACGACAAAGCTCGCGCACGAAGCGGAAAACGAAAGTTTGATGGCGGAAGAAATCGTTCTCAAAGCCGCTCAAGAGGGCGAGTTGCTTTATTTTTGTTCGGTGCGCGGTCACGCCAAAGGCGGAATGTGGGGAAACATTGTCGTCGGGAGAGAAGTTCGTGCTGATCTACCGCAACCCGTTAAAACTGAACATCTTCACTCGAACGATGAAGAAAAAGAGCCTCATTCGCACGACGAGCAAAAAGCTGAAGAAAACCACTCGGAAATGCCGGGCATGGATCCTCAAGAAATGCCAGGAATGTCTGGCATGAATCATGGCAGTCATGGCGAAATGATGATGCGTTCGACCGTCAATCTTAATGATCCGATGACGCGCGAATCTTCCGGGACGGCTTGGATTGCGGATTCAACGCCAATGTACGCCAAAATGAAAATGCTTGGCAACGGCGATATGCTGATGTTTCACGGCA
The DNA here is from genome assembly GCA_040005335.1 of Pyrinomonadaceae bacterium. Classification (GTDB taxonomy): domain Bacteria; phylum Acidobacteriota; class Blastocatellia; order Pyrinomonadales; family Pyrinomonadaceae; genus JBBQUS01. The sequence goes on from JBDTZD010000279.1 coordinate 4,036, forward strand.
ACGCCTTTCTGCGTTATACGAGTGTTGGTTCTGACCGCGATTTATCAGTGGGCGGCAAAGGCGATAGCGCGCGATTCGACGCGCCGACAATGTTGATGGCAATGTACAGCCACCCGATTAATGATAAATCGCAAATCGGTTTGCGAGCGATGCTAAGTCTTGACCCGCTGCTTGAACGCGGCTACGGTTATCCGCTGCTTTATCAATCGGGCGAAGCGTATCGCAATCAACCGCTCCACGACCGTCAGCATCCGCACGATTTATTTAGCGAATTGTCGGCGTCGTATTCTTACAAATTCAACGAAAAGCAATCTGCATTTCTTTACGTTGGCTATCCAGGCGAACCCGCGCTCGGTCCGCCGACCTTTATGCACCGCGCGTCGGGGATGGACAATCCGGACGCGCCCATCTCGCATCACTGGCAGGATTCCACGCACGTAACTTTTGGCGTCGTGACGGCTGGATACTCATTTGACAAATTCAAATTTGAGGCTTCAGCCTTCAAGGGGCAGGAACCGGACGAAAATCGTTGGAATTTTGACGCGCCTAAACTCGATTCATTTAGCGGCAGATTAACTTTTAACCCGACAAAAAACTGGTCTTTCCAAATCTCGCACGGCTATCTCAAAAATCCCGAACCCGCCGACCCGGAAATCCGTATTCGGCGACGCACAACAGCTTCGGCGATTTACAATAAAAATTGGTCTGACAAAGACCGCAACTGGGCAAACAGCTTTGTCTGGGGGCAAAACCACGATGATGAAGGACGCACCAATTCATTTCTTTACGAAACTGATTATCAATTTCAGAAAAACTCGGTTTTTGGGCGTTTTGAGCGAGTTCAGAAATCAGTTCACGAACTTTCCGTGGAGGACTTTTTCGTCAATGACAATCAAAACTTTCTGGTCGGCTTATTGTCAGTCGGATATGTTCGCGATTTAGTGAGAAACAAAGGCTTAGATGTTGGTCTGGGAGCGCAGGCGACCTGGTACACAAATCCAAGCGATTTAAATCCGGTTTACGGCGGGACAAATCACGGTGGATTTCAAATATTTATGCGTCTGCGACCGTCGAAAATGAATCATTAAAATTTTCCCGCAAAGACGCAAAGCTCGCAAAGTAATGTATGACAAAACATAACTAAGGAATAGTTTTAGGTTTGTGTCATGTTTGTTTTTCTCTGCGAGCTTTGCGTCTTTGCAGTAAACATAATTTATTTAGGTGATTCTAAGCCAGCGATCTTGAGCGTTAAAATCTGCTTGGTTCGTAAATCCATAACTCGAATACGATGATTATTTGTATCCGCAACATAAAGTTTATTTCCTGCGACACTAACACCACCCGGTTCGTAAAAATCAGTTTTCGCGCCGCCTACTAACGTTTTCACTATTTGGGTTGCCGGATCAAGCAATTTGATTTTGTGGTTGTATGTGTCGCCAAGCAAAATTTCTTTGCCAAAAACTGCAACGCCAAGCGGATGCTGAAGGCGAACATCATCGCCCTTACCATCTTTGTCGCCAAACTCAAAAAGATCGCCGCCTGCCAGCGTCGTCACGGTTTGCTTTGCCAAATCAATTGCTCGAATGACATTCGATTCGGCATCGGCGACGTACAAAATCTTGCCGTCAAATGCTAACCCCGAAGGCTGCGCAAAGGCGCTCGTGTCAAAATCGCCGTCAAAACGCGCTTCGCGTCCCGAACCGGCAAACGGTACAACCGTATTTTTGTCCAAATCCATTCGCCAAATCTGATGCAGCCCAGCCATCGCAATGTAAAGCTCGCGCCCGACAAGCTGTAAATCCCAAGGCGAATTAAGCATTGTTTTCATCGCTTCGCCGCCATCGTTATAACCGCCCTGTTCGCCCGTTCCGGCGATGGTTTCCACTGTTTTGGCGATTAGATCAACTCGGCGAATCGCGTGATTTTCAGTATCGGCAACGTACAAAAACTTTCCGTCCAAGCTCATTCCCTGCGGACGTTTGAAACTCGCAGTTTTAAAATCTCCGTTTGCCAAAGCCGCTGTGCCGCTGCCAATAGTTTCGAGCAAAGTTCCGTCGAGTTTGGTGACAACGATTCGATTATGGCTTGAATCGGCAATAAACAATCTGTTTGTTTTCGCATCTGCCAAAACTTTTCCGGGAAAAGAGAGCGCGGTGTCAGCCGATTTGTCGCGTTCGAGCGCAAATTTTATCGGGGTTTCGTTAAGTTTCCCCGCTGCGCGAAATTCAGCAACGGTTTCGCCGATTTTCTTGTCGAGCAAACTGAGCTGTCCTTCGCCGGAAGTTTTTAGTGCAAAATCGCCGTTTGGGTCAATTAAAACCTGTGTCGGCCAAGCCTGAACGCCGTAAGCGTCCCAAATTTTGAAATCTGCGTCGTTGGCAATCGGGTGTTCAAGTCCGTAGCGGACAATAATTTTACGAATGTTTTCAGTCTCGCGCTCGTTCGTGAATTTCCCGGAATGAACACCAATCACCACCAGATCATTGCCATATTTGGCTTCGAGCTTTTTGAGATCTGGAATAATATGAATACAGTTGATGCAGCCATAAGTCCAAAAATCGAGCAAAACAACTTTGCCTTTGAGTTCGGCAAGCGTTAACGGTTTGCTTGTGTTAAGCCAGCCTTTGGCTCCCGTAAGTTCCGGTGCCGGGGCTGCCTGACCCATCACATTTGTAATAAATAACGCCGCCGTAAAAAACAAAAGATAAAGTTTTTTCATAATCTTTTCTCAAAAGTCTAATGATAATTTTCGACCCAAAAAATCCGTCTGTCTAATCTACGACTTTCAACGCCAAAACAGTTTAGTTTATGATTGGCTTTTTAATGAAAACATTGAGATGAAATATTTTAGGGTGATTATTAGGTCGGTTTTGTTGGAGGCAAATACTTTTGCTCAAACTTTCCCCAAAATAACCGACTTTAGCGAGATTGGACAAATCATTTTAGCCTGACTCGAAAGAGAAATGTGCGGCAGGCGCTGCATCTTGACCTAAGAATTATAAAGCTTATTTGTAAGAACGAGGGCTGAACGAAATATGAGAGCCTGTTTTTCACTAACCTTTAATGTTTTCCGCGTTTTCATCAGGCGTAGCAATTTGAAGTATTAAAGATTAAAAAACGTTCTTAACGTCATTCATTTTGTGTCAAGTTATTTTTTCTGGACGGAGAAACCGTAATAATTTATTTCCTCAAACTGACGGTCGGCGGTGATGCCGCTTAACGTCAATTCGTATGAACCGGTTGCAAGCGCCCCACTTCTCACTTCGAGCGCTAAGGGTTTTGAGAGATTTTAGGTAGAGATCAGGAGAGCTCAATTGAACTCGAAAAAGCGCGTGAGCTTGATCCGCTGTCATCTACAGTCCAGACAAACATCGGTTACGCTCATTTTTGCGCCCGACGCTATGA
>JBDTZD010000051.1:0-7435 GCA_040005335.1 Pyrinomonadaceae bacterium
TTTATTTGCCGATTATTCAAACAATCTCAAATCCGACAACCGGCGGAAGGTAAAAGAAGGATTTTTATGATTTCAATCCGAGAAGCAATTAGTCAGAACGAAGCAGCTGTAATCGCCGCAGTCATTGATGCGCTGCCGATCCGTTTAGAACAAGTTCAAATTGTTCCGAAAGACAAAGAAACCGAAATCCGTCAAAAAGAGCGAGAAAACGGAGTCAAGAAGAAAATAGAAATTGTTGACCCGGAAAAACAGATTGAGATTGCCAATGGAAAAGTCGAGATTAAAGAGATGGCTGGAGCAAAATCGGGCGGTGTTGCGGCAAGAATTATTATCGAAGTCGGTGTTTACGTTAAAGCTAACAAACTCGGCAGATTGTACACGCCGGACACCACTTTTTCGATGGGTGACAATCAACGAATGCCGGACGTCTCTTTTGTCTCCGCTAAACGAATTCCGAAAAAAGGCGAACCCTTGGGCAAATGGAACCTCGCGCCGGATTTAGCCGTCGAAGTTGTTTCGCCGACAGATTCTCTCAAAAAAATTCGCGATAGATTAAACGAGTTCTTCGCTGCCGGTGTCAAAGAAATCTGGATTGTCGAACCCGAAGTCGGGATTTTAAGCATCTATCACGAGCCGCTGAAACCAACATCTATTTTGACCAAAACCGATGAGCTGACCAATTCAACGGTTTTACCCGGCTTTAGTTTGCAATTAACCGAAATTTTTATTGATTAACCGACATGAATTTAAACGGAAATAACGGAAACACGAGCGAATTAGTCGCCGTGACCACAATTTTAAGCGAAACAGATCCGCCGGAAGTTCAGGCTGCAAAGAAACTTGCCGCTCGGTATCGGTTGCCATACATTGATTTGCATCCTGCCGACGGCAAATCGCCGATTGATTTTAATCTGGTTGCCGAGATTCCGGTTGATTTGATGCTCAAGAATCATTTTGTTCCGCTTAAACGCGAAGGGCGTAATTTGCATGTGGCGATGGCGAATCCTTCGAATCTGGAGCAATTGGACGAAATCGAATCCGCCTTAAGAGTGCGAATCGTTCCGCAAGTGGCGACCGCCGGAGCCATCGAAGCTGTTTTGAAAAAAGGCGACGCGACGGCGCGCGTGATGCAGGAAGCCGCATCTTCTTTCAAAATTTCCCTGGTCAAAGAAACTGAAAATGGTGAAGAAGTTCTCGATTTAGATCGTCTGGCATCTGATTCGGAGATGTCGCCGATTATCAAACTCGTGGATACGATTGTTTACAACTCGATGGAATCGCGCGCGTCCGATATTCACATCGAAGCCGGTGACCGCGAAATGTATGTCAAATTTCGCATTGACGGCGCGCTCTACCAAAAAGTTGACCCAATAGACATCAGTTATCATCAAACCCTTATCTCGCGCATCAAAGTCATGTCCGAGCTTGACATTGCCGAACGCCGCGTGCCGCAGGACGGCAGATTCAGGGTGCGTTACAAAGGCAGAACCGTTGATTTTCGGGTTTCGATTATTCCATCAGTCAACGGCGAAAACGCGGTTATCCGTATTCTTGACAAAGAACAAATTTCGGAAGAATTCAAGAACTTGAGTCTCGATGTGGTCGGGTTTGCCGAAGACGATGTGACTCGTTTTCGGCGTTACATAAAAGAGCCTTATGGAATGGTTTTGGTAACGGGTCCGACCGGTTCGGGAAAAACGACGACGCTTTACGGGGCGCTCAACGAAATTCGGAACACTGAAGATAAAATCATCACGATTGAAGATCCGGTCGAATACGTTTTGCATGGAATTATGCAAATTCCCGTCAACGAGAAAAAAGGATTGACCTTTGCCAAAGGTTTGCGTTCGATTTTGCGCCACGACCCCGACAAGGTGATGGTCGGCGAAATTCGCGACACCGAAACCGCGCAGATCGCTATTCAATCCGCGCTCACCGGTCATCTGGTTTTTACTACGGTTCACGCCAATAACGTAATTGACGTTATCGGACGATTTTTGAACATGGGAGTTGAGCCTTACAATTTCGTTTCGGCTCTGAACTGTGTTTTGGCGCAGCGGCTTGTGCGAATTTTGTGTCCGGTTTGTAAACGCCCCTATAGTCCGAGCGAAGAGGAATTTACCGAATCCGGGTTGAAATCGGACATTTACGCAAATCAAACTTTTTATCAAGCCGTCGGCTGCGATGCCTGTAATCATACGGGTTATCGAGGACGCACAGCAATTCACGAATTGCTTGATATGTCTGACAAAATTAGAGAAATGATTGTCGAACGCCGTCCGGGTTCGGAAATCCGCCGCGTTGCCGAATCCGAAGGCTTAAAGAGCCTTCGCAGCTCGGCGCTTCGCAAAGTTTTCTCCGGCGTGACAACGCTGCACGAAATCAACCGCGTGACGTTTGTCGAAGAACTTAAATAAAAGTCTAAGCGTGCTTTGTAATTGTTAGCTGTTGACTGCAATTTTCGGGAACTAAGTCGAATCAAGCGACGTGTAAACTGGCGGCAACAAATTCTACAAGTTGTTTAGAGTTCAAACTTCAGTTTGTTAAGTTTTTAGTTCACGCGCTAAACGTAAACTCTAGAGATAAAATTTTTCGGAAAACTTATGAAAATGAAAACCCTTTTGCGTTCCCTGGCGACCTTGTTCGTCATTATCTCTCTCGTGACAACACCGCTTGTCGCAACTGCTGCTGATCGAAAAGGCGATAAGAATTATAAAGAGGGCTTGAAATACGAAATTGCTGAGCAGTGGGACAAAGCCGCCGAAGAATTCGCCCTCGCTGTTGCCGCCCGCCCTCAAGATGCCGAATATCGCCTTCATTATCGCCGCGCTTTGTTTAACGCTTCGCAAATGATGATGCAGCGCGGGCGTGTTTTCGCCGAGCAGAAAAATTATGTCGCCGGCTACAATGCTTTCCGACAGGCTTTCGGTTACGACGCGACCAACGAATTGGCGAAAGCTGAAATGGATCGAATGCTGCGTCTTCAGAAACAGGCAGAAGACCCGGATGATCCAAACAAACCAAAAGAATCGCCGACCGCGCAGCCGCCGGGTGTTAAGTTAATCCCGACGAGTTACAATGTGCAGCCAGGACAGCCTCAGCAACAAGATACGCAACTTGAAGCACTGCGCGACATCAAATTCTCTGATGTTGATCTTAAAAATGTCATCAAGGATTTAGCACAGTCGTTAGATTTAAACGTTTTGTTTGATTCCGATACATTTCGTCAGGGGGCGGCGCGCAAGTTGACGGTTGAACTCAAAAACGTGACGACGGCACAGGCTCTCGATTATATTTTCCTGCAGGAAAAGCTATTTTTCCAGAAAGTCGGTAAGCGCACAGTTATAATCGCCGATACGCGAACTCAGCGGCAAAATTATCAACAACTCGTGTTGCGCACATTTTATCTTGCCAACGCCAAACCTGAAGACGTGCGAAACGTGATTACACAGGCGATTCCGCCGCAACCGGGCAGACCGCCTTCACAGGCGATTGTTGACAAAGACACCAACAGTGTTACCGTTCGCGACACTTCGGAAAACATCAAAATCATCGCTGATTTAATCAAAGCGGTTGACAAAGACCGCGCCGAAGTAGTGATGGATGTCAATATTTACGAAGTGTCGAAAAGCGATCTGCTCCAACTCGGCAACCAAATCGGTAACGAATCTTCACTGATAAATCTTGGTGGCTCAACTAGCGGTGTTGTCGGCATCGGCGGCAACGACATCTTTGGACGTGTCATCAGCACAGCAACCTCTACCGCGGGCAGTTTACCGCTTGCTATAGGAACTGGGATTCTACTGCCAGCCGCCACATTGCAAGCATTTCAATCCAAAAAGAACGCTAAATTACTGGCTTCGACACAAGTTCATGCTTTCAATGGCGAAGAATCGCAAACTCGGATTGGTCAGCGAGTTCCTGTTCAAACCGCACAGGTTTCAGGTTTTACTTCTCAAACAACGACGGGACAAGGAACGCAGGGAGCGTTTGGTTCGACCGGTTATCCTGTTATTAACTATGAGCAAATCGGCTTAACTTTAAAATTCACTCCTCAAGTTTTTCCGAACCAAGATGTGCAGGTGAAAATGTCGATCGAGTCTAAAGATGTTCTCAACCGCAGTTTAACGCCGACATTTACCGAACGTTCGATTAGCGGAACCGCGCGGATTCAAAATAATCGTACCCTTTTGCTGGCGAGCATCGCGCAAAATTCGCAAAGTGATGGACGCCAAGGTTTGCCATTTCTTGGTCTGATTCCGATTTTAGGTAGGCTTTTTAGCGCACCAACAAAGGATAATAGTCAGACTGATATTGTTATTGCTGTTACGCCGCGTGTTTTGCGGGCGCCTTCGATTTTGCCGGAAGATGAGAATGAACGTCCGACAGGTAGCATCGCCTCCCCAACCAGCAGCTCACTCTCAGATATGATTCGCCGCGAAGATCAGGAAGACAATATCGCCGCCGCGCGTCGTCTGACAAATACTGCGAAAATTCAATTGCCTGATCAAAAATTAGAAGAAACTGCTGCGCCAGCTTACGTTCCGGCGAATCCGGCAAATCAAACAAACACTACCGCCACTTCAACCGTCTCCGCACCTGCAAATCTTCCAGAAATTACGCCGAAACCGATTGACGCGACGGTCAAAACACTAAATCTTGAGCAAACATCGCAAAGGTTAAACGAAAGTTTTGACAATAGATTGGCCGCGCCTTCCGCTGAACTTAAAATTGCGCCGCTCGGCGTCTTAAAGAAAGGTGAAGAACGGCTTGTCGCAGTAATGGTTAATTCACCGGTCGCGCTGCGTCTGGCAGTGCTCTCGCTTGGTTATGACCCGAGCAAAATTAAAATCAGCCGGGTTATGTACGGCAATGTTTTCGGAGCGGATTTAGCGCAGAAAGACACGCCAATGTTTGCCGCTTCCGGCGGAATGATGATGGTAACGCTTCAGGCTAAGCAAAACAATGTGGCGCACGGGACGGGCGTTCTAGCTTATCTTGAAATCAAAGCTCTGAGCGACGGCGAAGCGAATCTGCAAATTAACAATGTTTCCAGCAGCTTAATCGGTATCAATGGCGAAAACTTAAATTAATGAAAAACTTTATGAAACGGAAAACGGAAAATGGAAAACGGGAAATGGAAAAAACTCCTGCTCGGTTTTCCGTTTTCCGTTTTCCGTTTTCCGTTGAAGCGGGGTTTACGCTCGTCGAACTCGTCATCACGGTTGTCGTGCTGTCGGTTCTCGCATTGGGAACAATTCCCCTCGTGCAAAACGCCGTTCGTCGGCAAAAAGAGCAGCAACTGCGCGAAAGTTTGCGTGAAATGAGGCTCGCAATTGATGAATTCCGCGCTGAAGCTGTCGGTAATCCTAAATGCGGCGGGAATACGGGAATCGCACCTGCTCCAGATCCGCGCAGTCGGGTGATAATTTCAGACTGTAAAATTTTTGGGGTTGACAACCTTGACCGTTATCCGCCCACCCTTGAGCTTTTAGTTAGCGGTGTTGAGGTCACGCCGCGCAATCCGGGCACTGGCGGCAAAACAATTGGCGGCGGCGCTTTTGATAATCCAAAGGGCGCGACCGGAGACGACCCGGATGGAGCCACCGGCACCAATAACGCCACCGAACCGAAAAAGAAGGTTTATCTGCGCGAATTGCCGATTGATCCGATTACGGGCAAATCCGATTGGAGGCTGCGCTCTCCCTATCAAGAAAAAGATGCGGGCGATTGGGATAACATTAGTGTTTTCGATGTCCGTTCAACTGCGGACGGCGAAACTCTGGACGGTGTGAAATACAAGGATTTGTAATTTGCCGGGATGCCAAGCGTAGATTTGCATTGGAAGAAAGTAGTTATGAAAGAAATTCCAAAATCTGAGAGTGGTTTTAGTCTGCTTGAATTAATGATTGTGATGTTTATCATCGTCATTTTGGCCACAGTTGCTTTGCCGCAATATCAAAAAACTGTGCAGCATGCGCGCGAAACCGTGTTGATAGATGATTTGCATCAAATGCGGAAAATGATTGATCAATACGCGGCGGACAAAGGCAAACTGCCGCAATCGCAGGAAGATTTAGTTTCGGCGGGTTATGTCCACGAAATTCCAGTTGATCCGATGACCGACAAAGCTGAATGGGACTGGAAAACCGGTGAAGATGTGAATTCAACTAAAGGCGAAAGCGGAATTGTTGATGTTCATAGTCTTTCTCCTGATGAATCGCTTGACGGCAAACCTTACTCAGAATTTTAAAAAGCGGTCTTTGGGCTTTGGTTTTTGGTGTTTGGATTTTTAAGATTTTGCCAAGCTGTTTGACAGAATCATTGGCAGTAAAAGCAAAGACCGAAGACCACAAACCAAAGTCCAAATATTAATGAGTTTAATTAATCCAAACTTTCCTCGCTCTGCCGCCGGGCTTAGACGTGAAAGCGTCTCGGTTATCAGCCTGCAAAAACAAGGCAGACGCTTCGGTTTGCGCCGCGCGGCAACCATTCAATTGCCGGAAGGCGTTCTGCAGCCGGATTTTTTTGAGGAAAATATCGTCGAGCCCAGCCAAGTTTTGAGTGCAATGCGCGAAGCGGCAACGAGCGCCGGTTTGAACGGACAGAAAAAATGGTCTGTTTCTCTGCCCGCAGACACGGCCCGAATGACGATTCTCACGCTCGAAACCGCTCCTAAATCAAAAGCCGAACGCGCAGACGTTTTAAACTGGAAAGCCGAACGCGCTTTTGGGGAAAAACCAGCCGAAATGAGACTCGCGTTTCAACCTCTGACGCCGGATGAAAAGGGGCGAACGCGTTTTTTCGCGATGTCAATTCGATTAGATGTTTTGGCGGAATATGAAGATTTGTTTGACACGCTTGGCTGGAAAACCGGACTGATGCTGCCGCGCCACATTTCAGAAGCCAATTGGCTGATGCTGCCAAAATCAACCGGTGATGCAATGATGGTTAGTTTGCAAGCGGACGGTTTTACGGCGGTTTTGCTGCGCGCATCGCAGCCAGCCGTAGTTCGGTCGGTCATTTGCGAGCCTGAAGAACGCGAAGACGAACTATATCGTTTGCTGCTTTTCTATCGCGACCGTTTTGAAACTGAAACTTCCGGCGCGTCCTTGCAGAAATTATTGCTTATCGGGGCGGATTTTCCCAAAGAAAGATTAAGCGAAATTGCACAGGAAACGCTCGGCTACGATTTGCAAATTTTAGGATCGAACGAAGTCGGTTTAAGTTTGCCAGCCGAAATCCGTTTTGAAGACATCGCCGCTCCCGCCGGACTAGCCAGTCTCGCTTGGCGATAAGTTAAAAAGGCGGATTGTGAGAAACTAGCTTTTTCTTTGACCCGCTTCTGAGGGTTGAATTTCTTCCTTGTTCCGTTTTCGTTTACAATCGCTCTTGTTGAAAAACAAGAGCGATTACTATTTAAAAAATTCTATGA
>JBDTZD010000154.1:0-7411 GCA_040005335.1 Pyrinomonadaceae bacterium
CTTCCACGGCGTCAATGCCGAGAAGCTGTGCGGTTTCGCGCAAACGATTGCGTTCGAGAACTACTGCCATTTGCGAAAAAAATTGATTGCTCGAAGCCTCAAATGCCTGTCCAATATCGAGCGGCGCGCAGCCATAGGGCGGTTCGCAGCCGCCGTTGGCATCGGTAATCGCGCGCGAATTTTTATAAGGTACGTAACCGCCGCCGCTGCTCGTCAATATTTCATTTTGTCGTCCGGCGCGAAACGCTGCCATCATCGTAAAAGTTTTAAAAGTTGAGCCGGGAACGTAATATTCACCCATCGCCCGGCTGATCAATGGTTTGTCTTTAATGTTTTCCTCAAGCGCCCGGTATTGATCGAGCGTTTTGGCTTCAGAGAGGCTAAAAGTCGGGTTGCTGGCGATTGCCAGCACCTCGCCGTTCTGTGGATTGAGAACAACAATTGCGCCGCGTTTGTCTTTTAACTGTTCGTACGCGAATTTTTGCAAATCACGGTCGAGCGTCAAACGCACGTCTTTGGCTTCGTCTTTCTTGGGCTGCGTTTGGGCGACGACATCTATTGCTTCCGGCGTTGGATCATCGGTTTTGTGTTTAAAAAGCGAACTTTCCAAACCGAGCGTTCCAAAGTTGGTGCCAAGCAGATGAGCCATTTCTCTATCCATCGGCATTTCACGGACGAGCTTTTCGTCTTCTCGCCCCTTTTCATCCTTGGTTTTTTCAATTCTCCAAAAAGCAAAAGCCGTGTTTAAATCGCCGCTGCGATCCAAAATCCAGCCGCGCAAATTGCTGACTCCGGCACGTTTGACGCGGATGTCTCGTTTGCTTAAAACCTGAAAACGCGGATCTTTTTGCGCTGCGTACATCGCCCAGTAAGTATGGAAGCCAAAAATAGCTAAAGCGCACGCGACAAACACAAAACGGAAAATCCACAATGCGCGGTTAGCACTGCGTGAACCAAGTCGTTTGCGCACCTCGTCGGGTAAATCTGCGTCGGATTCAGCGGCAAACGGCGATTTCCTTTTGCGGTTGAAAATTACAAAGAGCAGCAACAGAAATGCGACAAATGCCATCCCGCCGAGATAAATTAAACTCAAAGCCGCCGGATAGCGTTCGAGCGGAGCGTTGCCGAAAAATTGCGAGGGGTTAAATTGGAGAATAATATTGACAAACATACTTGTTTAATCAGTCAAAAATCATAATCGTCGAGCGCGAAATAGAAAAACATCTGCCCTCAAATTTTAGCTTATCCACGGTTGTTCGTTTCATCTTGGATCAAATCATCGCTTTCTTTCGGGAAATCGTTTGGTCTGCCAACCAAACTGTCAAAACCGAGCAGACTTTTATCAGCCAAAACTTCGTCGTGCGGATTCGTGTCGAGCGATTGCGTAAAATCCTGGTGCTCAAATTTTTGTGGCAACAATTCAGCGGTTTCAGCCAGCAACCCGCTTTCCGGCTTGCCGCTAATCGGTTCAGCCTTTTGGGGCTCATTAATTTTTAGTTTATTCAGATTTTCGGGTTCAGCATCGAACCCGGTGTCAGCCGTTTCCGGTTCGTTTTCGTCGTGCTTCTGGTTAATTGTTACGGATTCTTCATCTGCATTATTTATGCTCGTCGTACCAGAAACCGTGGCAAACTCATCTTCTTCTTGATCTGCACGACGTGGGACGGCAGATTTGACGCCGATTTTGAAGCCTGATTCATTTGCTTCAAGCGTTTCCGCATTTTCGTCTGGATCCGGATTTGTTTCAGGCTCAGTCATTTCCGGCTGCGGAATTTCCCACTCAAAACTAGCGGTAACGTCGCCAAAGCCGACGATCATCGCAGGCTGAATTTCGTAGGCTTTGCCGTAAGCGATCCGCGTTCCATTAAGAAAAGTTCCGTTAGTTGAACCGATATCGGCGACGCGCAAAACGCCCTCTGCGCTCATGACAAGCGAGGCATGATGTTTGGAAACGCTCTCATCATCAAGATACAAATCAATTTCCTTAATGCGCCCGACTGTCAAAGTCGTTTTTTTCTGGGGGATAAAATGCAAAATTGAGCGGCGCGTTCCGCCGCTCGGCAAATTTGCTGTTACGTTGACGACGATTTCGAGCGGCGCTGGCGCGGCATCCGCCTGATAGTTGGGCAGAAGTTTTGCGTAGATTTCGACAGGAATTTCGACAGCTTCGGAATCTCGCAAACTGGCTTCGTCAAAACCGATTGACATCGTAAAACCGGTTGTCAAAATATCGGCTTTAGTCTCAATTTTAACCGGCGCTAGGGTGGCAAAACGGTTGTCATTAATAAAATCAATGGCGACAATCAGCAACTCGTTTTTGAGTCTCCGCAGCGCAACTTGAAATTCGTCGGAAGTTTGCCCCCAGGGATATTTTAAGCTGATAAGATGCGGTGCGAGCTTGCGTCCGTCCTGATTAACCTGAGCTTGCCGGTCTATCATTTTTCGCAGGCGTTCGGAGAGATCGCTGGTTGCGGGCAACGCGTCAGGTTTTTTCCCGCGCCCGAAAACGCTGTCAACGCTGCCGCCGACTGTTTCGAGCGAGCGACGCATAAGTTTTTCAACCAAAGTTTCGCGGCGAGTGTTAGCAGCTTTTTTTTCAGACATCACACAAAGTAAAACGGCATTGCGATAATAAATGTTGCGCCGTTATTTTAGCCTTTGAACGAGAAACTGCAAAGCGGAAAAGGCGAAAGAGTTGCGGCTTGGATTTACCACACAAAGAAAAAATAAAAAAATGCCAAGGCGGTGATAGTTTTTTTGCGTTGCAAACGCATTAGTTAAGGACGGGCGGAAAAACCGCGAAATAATAATGAGGAGATTTTATAATTATGTCTGATGAATTTAATCCAGTTCGCAGTAAAGCGGTGGAAATCGCTTTGGTCGAAGCTGCAAAGCATGTGAAAGAAAGCGGCGGGCAAAATAGAGGACCGGAAATTGACGTTTATCTAAAAAACGCTCACGCACCGCTTGAAAAACATTACGGATGGTGCGGAATGTTTATTTATTACTGTTACAGTCAGGCGGCAAATAGATGCGGCAGAATTTTACCGTTTAGTGCAGGCAATTTATGGTCGGGACAAAAGCTCGCAAAATGGAGTTTAAGCAATCAAGACAAAATCGTTTATACTTCGCCGATTTTGCCCGGAGATATTTATGTGATGAATTCGTATCATATCGGGATGGTGACTGACACAATGACTGACAGCGATATCATAAGAACGGTGGACGGAAACCAGACGGGTGGAAATGCCAAAGGGGACAGCTTAAAACTAAGAACCAGACATTTTTCTGATATGCGCTTATTTATCAGAATATAAGTAGATGTCCGATTTTTAGTTTTGCGACGCAACTGGCAAATATCTAATTCGCAAATTGTCTTTGACGCGCTGCTTCGTACAAAATCACGCCACAGGCAACCGCCACGTTGAGACTTTCGACGGGGGGTTGCATCTGGATTTGGATGCTCTCGTCGGTTAGAGCAATTTCTGCGAGCGCGAGTCCGTCGGCTTCCGACCCAACAATCAACGCTCTGGCACAAGTCCAATCAATTTCGGTGTGCGCTTTCCGGGCATTCAATTCGGCGCAGACAGTTTTGATTTTGTGAGCGCGGCAAAACTCAATGGCTTCGCCAAACGCGGCATTTGTCCACAACGGCAGACGAAACGCCGAACCCATTGAGCCGCGCAACGAACGAGGCGAAAAAACGTCAGCGGAACCGCTAGTAAGGATCGCACCCGAACAACCGGCGGCTTCCGCCGTTCGCAAAATCGCACCGATGTTAGCAGGATTATTTAATTTGTGGAGAATAACTAGAAGCGACGCTTCTTCTCCGCGCCGCAGCATCTCGGAACTTAAAACGCCTCTCCCGGTTGCAGGCTTGCTGGCTAAAACAACCATGCCCTGCGGAGTTTTGGTGTCGGAGATTGATTCGAGCAGCTTTTCACTCAGAACCGCGCCCCGAAAATCGGGAAACTTGGCGAGTAAATTAGCGCCGCGCTCGTTCGCAGCAAATTCCGGCGTGAAAAAAAAATCGGTAACCTCAAGATTTGACGCCGCCAGTTCTTCCGCCAGCCGTAAACCTTCAATAAAGAGCCAATCTTTCTCCCGCCCGTCTCGCACGGCGCGGGCATGTTTCAGCCGCGAATTGTCTTTGCTCGTTATTTCCACGAAAAGTCAGAACCGCCTGCATTACATCATGCAAAACTTTGAGCTGTTCGACCATTTCGAGATACTGCGCCGGTGTTAATGCTTGCGAACTGTCCGAAAGGGCTTTAGCAGGTTCGGGGTGCATTTCAACTATAATTCCGTCCGCGCCGACAGCGACGGCGGCGCGGGCGAGCGGCGCGACCATAAAGGTTTTGCCAGCGCCGTGGGACGGATCAACAATAATCGGCAGATGGGTCAATTTTTGCGCCGCCGGAACGATTGATAAATCAAGCGTATTCCGCGAGTGGTTGGCGAAAGTACGGATTCCGCGTTCGCACAAAATAACGTTTTTGTTGCCTTCAGCTAAAATGTATTCGGAGGCTGAGAGCAAATCCTCAAGCGTCGCGCTCATCCCGCGTTTGAGCAAAACCGGCAAAGAAGAGCGCCCAACTCGCTTCAGGAGGGAAAAATTTTGCATGTTTCTGGCACCGATTTGAATACAATCGGCGTATTTTTCCACTAGATCCGCGCCGCGTTCGTCCATCGCCTCGGTGACGATTGGCAAGCCCCATCGTTCCCGGATTTCCGCCATAATTTGCAAGCCTTCTTCGCCCAAGCCCTGAAACGCATAAGGATTAGTGCGTGGTTTGAAAGCTCCGCCGCGAAACATCTGCGCGCCGCTTTTCTTAACTGCTTCGGCGACAGTAAAAGCCTGTTCGCGCGTTTCGACCGAGCAAACTCCGGCGATAATCGTCAATTCATCGCCGCCGATTCGAGCCTCTCCGACCCGAACAACCAGCTTTGACGGATTAAAATCGAGCGACGCTAATTTATAAGGTTTCGTAACTTTAATGGTTTCAGCAACGCCTCGGAGATTTTCAAAAGCTGTTGCATCAACCGGTCCCGGATTGCCGGTAATGCCGATGGCTGTGCGGTTAGCGCCCGGAATCAAATTAGCTTGAAACCCAAGTTTTTCAATAATTTTGATAACGCGGTCAGAATCTTCCGGCAACGCGTCATGTTTCATCACAATTAACATAATTTTAAAAACCTCTTGTTCTTGGCAGTTTGCCATTAGATTAAGCAAATCGCCATTAAAATACGGTTAGAAAGGCATTTTCTGAAGTTACCAAATATAACTGCAATTACTTTACCAATCCAAAATCCAAAATCTAAAATCCAAAATTAGGTTACATTCTTTCAGGAACCTCGATACCTAAAGTTTGCAAGGCGGCAGTTAAGCTACGGAGCGTGACATCTGCCACAGTTGCTAAGAGTGCTCGTTTCGCCGCGTTTTCTTCAGTGATGATTTTGTGACGGTTATAAAAGGAACTAAAGGATTTAGCGAGCGCAAAAGCATATTTTGCCAGATGCGCCGGCTCATTTTGTTGTGCTGAAATCATCACCATTTCTTCAAGCCGCGCCGCCAAAACTACGAGCGACCAAATTTCGTCGCCAATTTCACCGTTTAAAATATCAGCAATTTCTTGTTTCGCAACATCGCTTTGAATTAACTGTTCAGCTTCGGTTTTCCTTGCCTCCCCGAGCTTTTCAAAAATTCTGTTGCCGCGAGTCGCCGCGTATTGGCAGTAGGGTCCTGTCTCGCCCTCAAACGCTATTGCTTCGGCAAAGTCGAAAACAATAATCGTGTTTCTCGTGAATTTGAGCAAGAAGTAGCGCAAAGCGCCGACTGCAATTTGGTGTGCCACAGTTAATTTCGCCGCGTCTGAAAGTCTTTCCTCAACTGATAATTTTTCCTGACGAATTTCTACCTCCGCGAGCGCGTTTGCTTCCAGACGGTTAATTAAATCGTCGGCTTTGACACCCAAACCTTTGCGCCCTGCCATTTCGATAAACGGACGTTTTCGGTCTTCTTCTGTAACTGAAAAACCTAATTCTTCAGCCGCCGACGGCGACAGCGCGACCATTTCGTAGGAAAGATGAACACTCGACTGCTCACCGCGTTCGGGCGAAATTGCTGCCACACCTTTTTTAACGATTTCCTGAGGATACGATTGACGTGAATCAATCACGTTGTAAACCTTGTTGCCTCCGCCAAAATGCGGAACGTTAGTGTCTTTCAAACTTTGCCTGACGTTCGGCGGTTCCGGCGTTGTTATCCAGACTTGTTTGCCATCTGCATAGGTGCGAAAAAGTTTATAGTAGAAATCCAAACCCAAAAGTCCGAGTTTCCACATTTGATAAGCAATGTCTTTGCCAGTGTAAGTGACAGTACCATTAGATTTAACCAAGATTTTATCGGCGTCATGTTCGTCCGTTCCGGTATATTCTCCGAACGGCATGACCCAACAGCCTGCGTTTTTGCCCTCGGTCTCTTTGCGAATGACGCCCAAAGTTTGCATTTGCTCAAACGCCGTTTGCCAGAAATGCAGATGCAAAATTTCCGATTCGCGCGGCAGCAGATCGTAACGAATCGAGAGGCGTTCCATCGTGTCAAGGATACATTCAACGTTGCGCGTCGCAACGTAATCAGCGAGTTCGTAAATTTCTCCGGCGCCCTTTTCAAGTTCATGCAGCGTTGCAACGCGAAGTTTGAGATTCTCTTCCGATTCCTTGTAAAACTGACCGACGCGGGTGTACAAATCCCAACAAAAATAATCAAAAGTTTTGCCTTGTTCATTTAATTCAGCATCGAGCCGTTTAATGTCTGCGAGATTCATTTTCTCCAGATGAACAAACCCGACGACGACATCCGCGACTTGAACGCCGGTGTTGTCAATATAATTCTGAACTTCGACAAATTCGCCGTTAGCCTGCAAAATCCTGACAAATGTATCGCCCAAAACCGAATTGCGAACGTGACCGATGTGGGCGGCTTTATTTGGATTAATCGAAGTGTGTTCGACCATGCTTTTCGGTCGCGCCCTGTCGGTTGACAGTGATAATTTTGGCAATGCTGCGGCGCTCGCAAACTCGACTAAAAATGTTGCGCGGTCAAAAAAGACGTTTAAGTAACCCGGTCCGGCGACTTCAACCCGGGCAACCGCTTCATGCACTTCTAAAATTTCTTTTAAACGTTCGGCAATCGCTCGTGGATTTTGTTTTTCGCCCGTTGCTAATTTGATTTGTTTGCTCAGTTCAAACGCGGCGGGAAACGCCAGATCGCCAAGTTCGGTTTTTGGCGGAACCTCAGCGGCAATTTGATCAAGTTCGACGTTGAAAAACTCGAAAGCAGCTTTTTTAACCTTGTCTCTTAAATTTTCCTGCAGTTGTAAAAAACTCACAAATTAATTTCCTTTTGATA
>JBDTZD010000355.1:0-7375 GCA_040005335.1 Pyrinomonadaceae bacterium
GCTGTAGCGCGAAGCAATTTATTCCATAATTTAACGAACAGATCGTGCGAGGCATAAATTTCGGCGCTGTTGATTTCGCCGTTAATAACAAAAGCGTAACCAATCACGTCCGCTTTGCCGTTGATTGCGCTCGCCAAATTTTCACGTATTCATCAGTTGTCGCCGCAACATTTTTGTTTTCCAGTGCAAGCTGCAGACTTGTTCGGGAAGCCGCCGAATTAACCGTCGCGCCAACGTTGTCGCTTAATTTCTTTTGAGTTCTTTCAACTTCGCGCCAAACTTCGCTTTGCGAACGCGAGGCATTTGCTGCCAGCTTTAAATCTTTTGAAACAATTCGCTCGTTGGACGACGAAAATTTACCCGCTTCTTCTTTTCCGCGTTGCTGCCAGCGTCCTGATTCGACGCAAAACGCTGAAATTAAAATTCTTCCTGATCGCGCCGGCAAAATAATGCTGACTGCCAGCACGCGATCTTGTTTACCGCCTTTGACGATATCGCCCGATTGGATAAAAACATCAAACTCTTTTGATAAATTTTCAAGTGCCAGTTCGTTGACGTCCGAGGTTTCATAAACGACGACAAGCTTTTTCTCCATCGCCTCCTGAAGCGTCAAAAGGTTTTTGCCGGTGTAGGTGTCTTTCCCCGAAATTAAATAAATGCTCAGGTTTTTGTGCGTCTGGGGGGCGGAAATTTTGTAATCATTCTGCGCCGTTGCGAACATAAAAAAACCGCAGCAAATAGTCAATAAAACTGTCGAAAGTGACAACACGATTTGCTTCTTCATAGATAAACTCCTTTTATTTTTAGATTTACGGGGAGAAGTGTTTGACACCTGAACGGATGAGGTTCACGCTGCTTGCGGTTGTTTTATCAAGAAATAAAATTTTTATGGATTTGCCTAAAGCCGAAAATCTTGCGAAACTTCTTGTTTTCATCGGTGAAACAAAGTTGCTATGCTCATCACAAAAGTCGAACTGGAAGACGTTAAATCTCACCACAATTCTGTTTATGAATTTCAACCGGGGACAACTGCGATAACCGGCGCCAACGGCGCGGGCAAAACGACGATTATCGAAGCGATTGCCTGGGCTTTGTTTGATTTCCTTGAATATAACCGTGACGATTTCGCCCGTCGCGGCACAAAAAAAGGCACGGTCCGCGTAACGTTTCAAAGCGGTTTAAACGATAAGTTTTACACCGTCATCCGCGAAACGACCGGCAAGCATCGAGTTTTTGACGAAGAAGCAAAAACCACGATTGCCGAGCAAAATGCTAATGTCATGAATTTCATGCGACAGCATTTGCAGGTCGAGCCGGGCACCAATCTAAAAGAACTTTATCGCGCTGCTATCGGTGTCCCGCAAGGAACTTTTACCGCTGTTTTTCTTGATAACGCAACGACTCGTAAAACAGTTTTTGACCGCCTGCTGAAAGTCGAAGAATACCGTGAAGGGGCGAAAAAACTCGGCGATACCGTTAATTTAATTAAAGACAAACAAAAAGAAGTCGAAATTAAACTCGCCGTTGCCAAAAACGATTTGGCTAATTTTGAACCGACTGAAAACGAATACCAAGAAGCCCTGACGGAAATTGCCGAACTGGAACGAGTTTTAGATATTTTCCGCAGTGAAATTGAAAATCGCTTAAAATCCGTTGCGGAATTTGACAGCTCAAAAACGCGGTTGGGCGCGGCGCAGCAAAATTTGCGCGATGTGCAGGCGGCGCATACCAGTGCTGCCCGCGAACAAGCCGTCGCGCAAACAAACCGCGATACGGCACGCGCGGCAACCGAAAAACTGAAGATCGTCGAACCCGATTACCGGAGATACCTGGCAGCTGAAAGTTCGCTAAAAGGTCTCGAAAGCGAACGCGAAACAAGAGATAAATTACGTGAAAGTTTCAGGGTGGCGGAAAACAATCTGACCAATGCAAAAGCCGAAAACTTAAGTTTAGAAAAAGATTTGAGACGAGCGCTTCAAGCGGGGTTAGAAGCTGATGCCCTCGTACAAAATGTTGTAGAGCAGGAAAATCTCGAAAACGAATACAAGAATTTGCTCGTCTTAAGCGCTGATTCAAACGCAGCGCGCAAACGAGTTGACGAGCTGGAACCAGCGATTATTGCCAAACGTAGCGAATACAAAGAATTAAGTGAAAAAATAAGGGACGGCGAAAAAGGCGCCGAAGCCGAAACAAACATTGTTCAACTCGATGCTCGGAAAAAGCAGTTTGAAATTGATTTGCAAGCTACTGATAAAGCTCTGGCAAGTTTGACTATTCTCCAACCGCAGTTATTCAATAAGAGACACGAAATCGAAGAACTACAATCAAGTTTGCAAAAAACTGATATTGAAATTGCCGCGCTTGAGCAATTTTCGCAGCAAGCTGCCCGAGTAGGCGAGCTGGCCGAAATAGAAACTTCATTGGCGGAAAAAATCGCTAATTTGCGGGCAGCTATTGAGTGGGACGCGAAATTCCAGCGCGAGGTTAAAAACGGCGTTTGTCCGATTCTGCCGGAGCGATGTTTAAATTTGCGCGAAGGTGAAGTTTTAGCCGGCTATTTGACCGACAAATCAACAGCAAACACGCTTTCGCTAAAAAATTTTGAAAAAGAGCGACAGCAGCTTTCAAACGAACTAAAAACCGCCCGTGATGCCGAAAAAAATGTTGGCAAATTAAATACTTTGCGCGAACAAGCGGCAAATGTTCGTCGGCAGATTGTCGAACGCGAAACTGCCCGGCAAAATTTACAAAATGAAATTACTGCTTTAGCAAATTTTACGCCGCAAAAGCAAAATGAATTGCGCGCTGGAAAAGCTAAAATCGAAGGCGAGATTCGGGATTTGCACGAAGCGGCTCGCAATTATGCTGCTCTCGAAGGGTTCCGCCGACAAATTCAAAATCTTAAGGAAGAAGGTTCAAAACTAGGCGAAGAGCAAAAGCGGCAAAAGGAGATTGCCGATAAGTTAACTGCAATTGAAACGCAAATCAAAGCGAACCAAAACCGTTCGCAGCAGCTCGACAACCCGAAAGCTCGCGCTGAAAATTTTCGCAGAGAAGCGATGCGGAGGGGCGAATTGCAAAAAAACATTAATGAAAACAGCAAGCAAATTGAAAAGCTCGAAGCGGAAAAACTAATTTTCGAAACACAATTGGCAAAGTTTGCCGCATTGGACGAAAAGTTATCAAACATTCGCGCCCTTTTAGAGCAAACTCAAACGGCGCGTGACGAATTCATGCAGAACAAATCAATCGCGGAAAAATTGCCTGACTGGGAACGCGAGGTAGAAAAGTTAACGGTTGAAGTTCAGCGTTTAAAATCTGATGCTGCAAATGCCGAAAGTGAGCATGAAGCGGCAAAACAAAGCTATAACGCGGAAAAACACATCGAGGAAAAGACGGCTTTGGACGCGGCGCGAACAAACGAGGCATCAACAAATGCGACTCTGACCGCAAAAAAAACGCGCGAAAACCAACTAAACGCCACTCTTACGCGTCTGACAAAAGTTCGCGAGGCGATGCACGACGATTTGCAAGCACAGGAAAAACTTCGCTCTGCATGGGAAACAACCGATTACATTCGAGAAACTCTGAAAAAAGCCGCGCCGCACGTCGGCGAGATTTTACGCTACGAAATCGCCAAAGAAGCGACCAAGATGTTTCGCGAAGTGACGGGCGAAGTGGGGCGGAGTTTGAAATGGACGGAAGACTACGAGATTTTGCTCGATGAAAACGGTTATCAACGACCTTTTGCAAATTTTTCCGGCGGCGAACAAATGGCGGCGGCTTTGAGTATTCGGCTCTCGCTTTTGACTCAGTTGTCAGACGTTCGGATTGCGTTTTTTGACGAACCGACGACAAATCTCGACCGTGAACGCCGCGAACGTCTCGCTCAACAAATTGGGCAAATTCGCAATTTTAATCAACTATTCGTAATTTCTCACGATGACACATTTGAATCAGACGTTGATCATCAAATTAGCGTCGCCGGAAATTTAGAATAGTTTCGCGCCAAGGCGCAAAGTAAAGAAAGAGCAGATTCTTTTAATTTTGAATAGTTTTGTTCACCGCTTTGCGTGCCTTTGCGCCTTTGCGCGAAACCTTTTAATCTTCAATTCGTGAAAGAAATTTTAATAGTTTGCGATGGTTCAAGTCTTGGCAATGGTAAGGGCAGTCCGCGGGCTGCTGCTGTAGCTCTTTTAGGCTACCGCGGAAATTGGCGAGCGGTCGGCGAATTCTTGGGCGAAGCTACTAATCAACAAGCTGAAATCGCGGCAGCGACAATTGCTTTGCAATCCTTAAAAGAACCTTGTTGCGTAAAGTTACTGTCGGATTCGCGCTACGTCGTCGAAACAATGTCCGGCAACTTTCGTCGCAAAGCAAACCATGAATGGTGGGCGCGGCTTGACGCAGCCGCCAAAGTCCATAAGATTTCCTGGCAATGGGTCAAAGGTCACGCCGGAGACGCGCTCCAGGAGGCTGTTGACACGGCGGCACGCAAAATAGCTGCGCTCGGCGTAGTTGACGAGAGTTTGCTCGCGACCGCAGCTGAAACTGCTAAATCATTTAAAAGTTAATAACAGACATTTTACTTAGAGCATCGAAATAAATTCGCACATTACCCTTAAAGATGAAAAAGCTACTAACTACAATTTGTTTATTGGTGATTGTAGTAAGTTCCTGTGCGCTCTGTTTTGCTCAAAAGGATAAAGCTGGTTGGATTTGGCAAAACCCGCGCCCTGTCGGGAGTTCAATTTTTGCTGTCAGTTTTGCGCCCGATAAGCAAACAGGTTGGGCGGTTGGGATGGACGGCGTAATTTTAAATACGACAAACGGCGGTTTTGAGTGGGAACAACAAGTTGCGCCAGTCAAATCAACTTTTTCGAGCGTGTTTGTCAAAGACACCAGGCGCGCAGTGGTAGTCGGTGCTCGCGGCTCAATTCTGTTCACCGAAAACGGCGGCAAAAAATGGCAGATTGCTGAAATAGATGGCAATCCCGATCACTTGTACGATGTCATTTTTGTTGGGAAAGACTATGTGAAAGGCTGGGCAGTCGGTACTTACGGCACAATCCTAAAAACGGCGGATGGCGGTGTAACCTGGAAACGACAAACTGCCGGAGCCACTGA
Organism: Pyrinomonadaceae bacterium; assembly: GCA_040005335.1. Lineage (GTDB taxonomy): Bacteria > Acidobacteriota > Blastocatellia > Pyrinomonadales > Pyrinomonadaceae > JBBQUS01. The sequence goes on from JBDTZD010000355.1 coordinate 5,128, forward strand.
ACATCTTCTCGGAGTTTCTTTTTTTGACGAGGAGCATGGAGCAATAATTGGCACCAACGGTTTGTTAATGCTCACCAAAAACGGCGGGGAGACTTGGGAAAAACAGACTCTGCCTGAAAATACGGGTTTGTCTGGCATCGCATTTTTGTCAGAGACAGAAATTGTCGGTGTCGGGCAAGCCGGAGCCATTATCCGCAGCGAGAGCGGCGGCGCGACTTGGGAAAAAATTAAAAACTTCTCGACAAATGACTTTCTCGCGGTCAATTTTGTCAACGCGAAAAATGGATGGGCGACCGATGATGGCGGACGTTGCTGGCGGACAGCGGACGGCGGACGAACCTGGCTGCCGTTTACAATTCGCACCAATCCGCGGCTTTCATCGCTTTATTTTGCAGACGAATACACGGGTTGGGCGGCGGGGAGCGACGGGCTGCTGCTCAGAACCGACGACGGCGGCTTTCAGTGGCGCAGGCTTTCGGAAGGTGGGCGCGACGGTCTCAACGATTTATTCTTTCGCGACAAACAGACAGGCTGGGCAGTCGGAATTCGCGGACGTATTTTGTTTACCGAAAATGGCGGTAATGATTGGCAGCCGGTTTTTTCCGGCACGACCGAGGATTTAAATGCAGTTTTCTTTGTCAACGATGAACGCGGCTGGGCGGTGGGTGATAAGGGAACAATTTTACGTTCAATTAACGGCGGAATGAGTTGGGGATTGGGTTCGTCCGGCGCGTCAGAAGACTTGCTTGGGGTTTACTTCGTGTCGCCGCTCATCGGCTGGGCGGTTGGCGCTAACGGAGTCATTGTCAAAACAACGGATGGCGGCGCATACTGGCAGCCAAAGTTTTCGGACACTTCCGCTTGGCTCGAAGACGTTAAATTCAGTGACGAGAAAACAGGTGTGGCGGTCGGCGCGAACGGAACTATTTTGCGAACCACGAATGGCGGGGAAATTTGGACGCTGATTAAAACTAATCTTAAAGAATCACTTAACGCCGTGACTTTCCACGATGCAAAATGCGGTTATATCGTCGGCGCCAAAGGCTCGATTTTGCGCACCCGTGACGGGGGCGCAACTTGGCAGGACTTGGAGACGGGCGTCAAAACTGATTTCTATGCCGTTTCAGCCGCCAGCCGCGACGATGTATTAGCAAGCGGCGAACAAGGTCAAGCTTGGCGGACAAAAGACGGTGGCGAGACTTGGGAGATTTTGCCCACAGTTACCAGCAACTCGCTTTTTGCCGTTGTTTATCACGGCGGCGAGCAGACCTGGCTGGCTGGCGCCGGCGGCATGATTCTTAAAAGAGTGGCGGATTTAACGACTTTTCGATTTCCCAAACCTAAGCTCCCGCCAGTTTTGCGAATTGCTCCAACTGTCAAAAAACAACTGAAACAACCGCTTGTCGTTATCGCCGATGACGGTGATATTCTTCGCGCCGTACCGCCAACCGAAGTGAGAAAACCGTAAGAAATGGAAAACGGAAAACTGAAAATGGAAAAACGAATCTCCTATTCCAGTTCTACGTTTTCCCTTATTAGTTGTCCATTTTCAGTTTTGCGTTCCTCTTCAGCTTCTACGTGAATTTCTTCAAGCTGCTGTCCAGCTACCTGATTAGCTTTGGCCGTTTCACCCTGCTCCATCAATTCTGAAACGATGCCGGCGCTGCCGCTGTGCTCCATTAAATGACGATAAGCGACGGTTGATACCGCGACTACCGGAATTGCCAGAAAAATACCAATCACACCGCCTATTTCGCCGCCTGCTAGAACCGCCAAAATAATTGCCAGCGGGTGCAAATGAATTCCTTGGCGAATGATTCGCGGATAGAAAACGTAATCTTGCAACATTCGCAAAATTATGAGAAAAACGGCAACGGCAATGGCTTCACTTCCCGAATGAAAACTTGCAATAACGGTCGCTAGAATGCCAACAGTAAGCGGTCCGGCGAGCGGAATAAATTCGCATATCATCGCTGTCAAGCCGAGCAAGAGGGCAAAGGGCACACCAATAACGTAAAAACCAATTGTACAAACTAGGCCAATCAAAAAGCAGGAGATGATTTGAGCGCGAATATACGCCCGTAAGGTCTTGTTAAGGTCTTGCAGAAAAAGCTCGGCGCGTCCACGAAGCTGTCCGCGCGGAAAGGCACGAACTGCGGCGAGTTTGAAAACTTCTGCGTCTTTTAAAAGGAAAAATCCCAGAATCGGAATCAAAATCAGCGCCGTCAAAAACGAAAAAGCGCCAAGT
>JBDTZD010000183.1:0-7367 GCA_040005335.1 Pyrinomonadaceae bacterium
ATGACGGCATACAAAGAAGCTGTTCGGCTGCAACCAAATAATGGACGGGCGTTTGCGAATCTGGCAAATACTCAATACGTTTTAGATAATTATCCGGAAGCAATCAAAAATTACCAAAAAGCTGCCGAACTCAAACCCGATTTAAAAAAAGACGCGGATCAATTTTTGACCTTGATGGGATACGCGTATTTAATGACAAATGATTTTGCCGCCGCGATTAAAACGCTGACCCAAGCCGCCGCGATTAATCCGCAAGACCATTTAATTTATGTCGGAATTGGGAGCGCGCAAATGCAATTTGCCCCGCCAAATTTCCCGGCAGCTATCGAAGCGCTCAATCAAGCTGCCAAACTTGATCCGGAATATAAAGATACCTTTCTGCTGCTAACGCAGGCACACATTCAAAGTTCGCCGAGAAATCCAAATGAAGCTCTCCAAGCCGCCAGACGCGCCGAACAACTGGCGCCAAATAGCGCGGAAACTCAATTTTTTGTCGGCGCTGCGCTGGCCATCGGACAACTCTGGGAACCGGCGGAAAAGGCTTTAGAAGAAGCCGTGCGGCTTGATCCAAAAAACGGTTTGATGCGAATTCAGTTATGCAATGCTTTGATGGTATTAAAGAAATATCAGGAAGGTTTGCCTCAATGTCAGGAAGCAGTTCGGCTCAGCGACCCGGAGAATAGAAATTTTGCCCGAATAACTTTGGCAAATATGTATGCAATCGGGAAGCGTTATAACGAAGCTATTATAGAAAGTAACGCGGTTATTAAAGAACAGCCGAATTTGTTTATGCCGTACCAAACTCTTGGAATAACATATTTCCTGATGAAAAAATATGATAAAGCGATAGTGGCTTACAAACAAGCGATTAATCTGCAGCCAGAACTGGCAGAACTTCATTTAGCGCTTGGCGCGCTTTATTGGGAGGCTAAAAAGAAGGATGAAGCTTTAAAAGAATACGCAGTTTTGCTTAACTTAAATCCAAAATACGCTGAACAGCTTAAAATTATGATGACCACTTCAAAAAAATAGCGCTGAAATTAAAATCTCTTTTTCTAAAAAGCGGCAGTAACGTTTAATAGAACGGCTGCCGTTTCTCATGGAGTTTTAATTGTCGCGTGACAATTCAGCGGTTTTTCACTATGCTTTGGTTTTCGTAAATCTTTTATTCAGCAATCCTAGGAGCAAATTGAGTTGAGCATTTTAGTTGGTAAAAACACACGCCTGATTGTGCAAGGCATCACCGGCAAAGAAGGTACGTTTCACACCCTGCAGATGATTGAATACGGCACAAACGTCGTCGGCGGTGTGACTCCCGGAAAGGGAGGAACAATCCACGAAAATGTCCCGGTTTTTAACACAGTCAAAGATGCCGCGCGAGAAACAGGAGCCAATGCTACGGTAATTTACGTTCCGCCGCCGTTTGCCGCCGACGCGATTATGGAAGCCGCCGATGCGGGAATTCCGCTTGTCGTCTGCATCACCGAAGGTATTCCGGCAGCCGATATGGTCAAAGTAAAACGCTATCTCGAAGATAAACACACTCGCCTGATCGGTCCGAATTGCCCCGGAATTATTACGCCCGGAGAATGCAAAATCGGGATTATGCCCGGACACATTCATAAAAAAGGGAACGTCGGAATAGTTTCTCGTTCCGGGACACTGACTTATGAAGCGGTCGGACAAACAGGCGCCGTAGGTTTAGGACAATCAACCGCCATTGGCATCGGCGGCGACCCAATTATCGGAACGACTCACACTGACGCGCTCAAGCTGTTTTCCGAAGATGACGAAACCGAAGGCATTATTTTGATTGGAGAAATCGGCGGAACTGCTGAAGAAGAAGCCGCCGAATATGTGCTTTCCAGTTGTCTTACGTCGCGCAAACCAATTGTCGCTTTTATCGCCGGACAAACTGCTCCTCCGGGACGCCGAATGGGACACGCCGGAGCGATTATTTCGGGCGGGAAGGGAACTGCCGAAGAAAAAATGAAAGCTCTCGAAGCTGCTGGCATCCGCGTGGTCAAATCACCTGCCGACATCGGCGCGACAATGAAAGATGCATTAGGCAGATAATTGGTGTTTAAAAGTGAAATTTGAGCACTCGTTCACTGTCAAAACGGAAGACATTGACCGGCAGGGTCACGTCAACAATGTGCGTTATTTGCAATGGATTCAAGACGTTGCTGTCGCTCATTGGTTGAGTCGAGCGAGCGACGCGCAAAAAAACGAAATTGTTTGGGTAGTCTTAAGGCACGAAGTTGATTATCTGCGACCGGCATTTGAAAACGAGGAAATCATGGCGACAACCTGGGTTGGCACGCCCGAAGGCGCAAAATGGGAACGCTTTACCGAAATTCGCCGAGGCAATGAGGTATTGGTCAAAGCCAAAAGCATCTGGTGCGCTCTCGATGCCAAAAGATTGCGCCCGCGTCGAATTGATGCAGAACTTAAAGAAGCTTTCGGAAAGTGAGTAGAAAAAGATGGCAGGAATCTTTTTTCGATAAAGACAAAGATAGATGCACTTAACAAAATTTTACAAAAGCATTTAAAAGACTTCCTAAGAATCGAACATAAACCTAAAAAAAGTAAATAATAAACAATGAGTAATTTAACATTTGGAATTATTAAACCGGACGCGGTGCGCGCCGGGAAATACGGTACAATTATTCAACGCATTTTAGAAAACGGCTTTAAGATTCGCGCAATGAAATTAAAACATTTGTCGCTCAAGGACGCCGAAGGATTTTACGCCGTTCACTCCGCCCGTCCGTTTTTTGGCGAACTGACGACTTTCATGTCGAGCGCCCCGTGCATCGTTATGGCTCTCGAAAAAGAGGGCGCCGTTAAAGCGTGGCGCGATTTGATGGGCGCGACCAATCCGGCAGAAGCGGCGACGGGCACCTTACGCAAAGATTTTGCCGCTTCAATCGGTGAGAACGCCGTTCACGGTTCTGATTCGGAAGAGAACGCCGCGCTTGAAATCGCATACTTTTTTAGTAAACTCGAACTTGTATAAATTTAAGGATGAAGGATGAAGGATGAAGGATGAAAATTAAGGAATTAAATTGATTTTTAAAAACTAATTTCTTAATTCTTATCCTTCCGCCTTCATCCTTCCGCCTTTATCCTTTTGATGAGACGCTGCCCAACTTGCCAACGCACTTTTGACGACAACATGAAGTTTTGTCAGGCGGACGGAACACCGCTCCTGGACGAAGCGCCGCAATTCGGCGGAGAAGAAGACCCTTTCAAAACTGTTTTAGCGGAAACTGAAAAACCGTCGGCATCAGAGCCACCGGATTTCGATCCGATGAAAACTATGTTGGCTGCGCCGCCCCAAGTAGATTTGCCGCCGCCGTCGCCGTTTGGCGATGCGTTTTCGGTTGAGCCGAAAGACACCGGCGTTAACGCTCCTTCGTTTGGCGATCTCAACGCGCCGCAGTTTAGCGATTCTCCGCTTCCGAGCGAATCGTTTCCGCAACAGCAACCGTCGTCTGACAATTTTGGCCAACAGCAATCTGGTGGGTTTGGCAGCGCGCCCCGAACGCCTACTTTCCAAGAACCCGAACCACCGCAGTTTGGACAGCAACCTAATTTTGGGCAACAACCCTTCGGAGAGCAGCCCTTTGGACAACAGCCGGCCGAATGGATTCCGCCGCCCGTGCCGCAAGCGGGTTGGGATAATCAAGGCTTGGGGCAAAATACACCGTTTAATCCGCCTCCGGTCAGAGCGGGTATTAATCAAACACTGCCTATTGTCTCGCTCGGTCTCGGTGCAGCAAGCATTACTATCGGCTGGTGTTGTTCGCTTGGTTTATTGCTCGCGCCAGCCGCTCTGATCACTGGGTTTATCGGTTTGTCCCAAATTAAAAAGAATCCGCAGACGCATGGCGGCAAGGGACTCGCCATCGGCGGTATGGCTACGGCGGGCGTCTTTTTGGCAATTTACATTTTGATTATCGTGCTTTACGGAGCGGCCTTTTTGATAGGAAACATGGGAAATTTTGGAAGATAAATGAGAGGTTTTTATGTCACTTATCGGAGATATCATCAAATCAACGACATCAATAATTAAAGGAATGAGCGTCACGCTGGCGCAAATTCCAAAAGAAAAATGGACCGTGCAGTACCCGGACGATCCGATCACGCTGCAACCGCGTTATCGCGGTCAGCACCTGCTTCATGTTGACGAAGAAGGGGCGGAAAAATGCGTCGCGTGCTTTTTGTGCGCGGCAGCTTGTCCGTCCGATTGTATCTACATCGAAGCCACTAACGACGCGCGCCCTTATGGTGAGCGCATCGGCGTGGATGAACGTTATGCCAAGGTTTACAACATTGATTACAATCGTTGTATTTTTTGCGGCTTTTGTGTCGAAGCTTGTCCAAAAGACGCTATTACGCACGGCTACAACTTTGAATTGTCGGTTTACAATCGTTACGATTTGCTCAAAACTAAAGACGATTTGCTGATTACCAAGCAAAAGCAGTCAAAAAATTATCGAATTGCGCTTTCCGGCGAAGATGTTGATTCAGAGTACAAAGAAGTTTAACCATTTCAGATTTATGTATTCGAAAATGCGGATTGAAAACTAAAATTCAGTCCGCATTTTTCGATTGAGAGCAGTAAAAAAAGTTAATGGGTAATAAATTTAATTCTGCCGCAATATGCTTATTGATTTTGGCAACTGCTTTGGGATGCAGCATTTCCGACTATCTCAAGACGACACCCGCCACGAACAGCAATCAAGCTGTTTTAGCTAATAAAACGTTGGTTGACCAAGCTGCCGATACCGTTTTCGGGACAGAAAAGACCGGCATTCCGCAGTGCGACGAAATTCTGGCTGAGCTTGAAAAACCAACTGAAAAAACTGACGAAAGTATTCTCGACAATGCCAAGCGTGTGGCGCTCAAACAAGGTATTTACAGTCAGGTTCGGAGCGCGTCGGCAAATGCCTCGGCAAAGGAAAAAGCTGAAATCGGCAGATATTGCGCTCAAGTCGCCGCGCAGCTTAAACCTACCGCGACGCCGCAAAATTCGCCTGCCAAAAAATAAATTTAAAACATGATTAAAGCAATTTTGTTCGATTTTAACGGGATTTTGATTGACGACGAGCCTTTGCAAATGAAGGCTTATCAAGAGGTTTTGAAAGATGAAGATATTGAGCTGACCGAAAAAGATTATTACGATTCGCTCGGCACTGATGATGTAGCTTTTGTTAGAGAAGCGTATAAACGCGCTAACACGGAGCTTAAAGAGGAAATACTGCAGCGCGTGTTGGAGCGCAAGATGAAGCTGCACCGGCAAATGCTTGCCGGTGATTTACCGCTTTTTGACGGCGCGGTAAATTTCGTCAAGCAAGCGCAGCATCATTTCACGCTTGGTATTGTTTCGATGGCGAGAAACGAAGATATTATAGACGTTTTAAGTCGAGCGGGAATTTTAGACGCTTTTTCAGTAATCGTCAGTGCGGAAGAGGTTTCGCATCACAAACCCGATCCGGAATGTTACAACCTTGGGTTTCGGGAAATTGACGAACTGCATAGGGTGAGTGGCGCGTTTCCCTTGGTTCGCGAGGAAGTTTTAGTGATCGAAGACGCACCGCCCGGAGTAGTCGCCGCCAAAGCCGCCGGGATGTGGGTTCTGGGCGTTACAAACACAGTTACTTCGGATGAATTGAGACAAGCCGGAGCGGATTCGGTTACCAAAACACTCGCCGATTGGGCACCGGAAACGGTTGAATTAGTTTTTAGGTAAAACCATAAAAATTTTAACAGTATGTTGATTGAGCGAGAGCAAGCTGAAACAGATTTATTGGCGTGCGCGGCATTTGTCGCCGAACGGATTGGCAGTGCTGACGGTCACGCGGCAAGTGTTTCCGACATCGCGTTTCGCTACGCCGCCAAAGGCGAGCTTGATTTGGCTGCCGGATTAGCGGATGAAATTAGAGACCCACACACCCGCGATGTCGTCTTATCTGAAATTGCGGCGCGTTGTGCCGATTTCAATGACGATGAATATGGCTTGCAGCTCACGGAAGCCATTGAAGATTACGGTTATCAGCAACAGGCGCGGCACAATCTAGCCGCTCGCCAAGCTGTCAACGGGAGACTCGAAGACGCGCTCGCAACTGCCGATCAAATGGACGATTCATTTGCCACAATCGGTGAAATCGCCGTCCGCTTTGCTCATAATGGAGATGAAATCCGCGCCCGCCAGCTTCTGGAACAAATTGATTTCCCTTCTGTTCGAGTGCAAGTTTTAAACCAACTTGCGGCTGCCAAAACCAAAAGCGGAGAATCTGCCGAAGCCGTTCTGCTCGAATCTCTCTCCGAATCCGAACAAATCGAATTTGCCGAAGAGCAGACACAGCTTTTGCTTGAGATTGCCGAGCGGTTTCACGACGCCGGGCAAACGGAGCGCGCTGCTTCGGTTTTAGAACACGCCGAACAGCTTGCTGAAACTTTAGAAGGACGTTTCCGAGATTCAACATTGATGCAGATCGCGCTCTTATTCGCCCGTATCGGAAATTTTGAGAAAGCCGAACAAATTCTCGAACCGATTGAAGATTTACAGCAAAACGCCAGCGCGCACGCCGGCATCGCGCTCGAATATCAAGCTAATCAAGACAATGAACACGCTCTCAGTAGTCTCGAAGAAGCCTACGCGGTTCTCAAATCACAGCCTGACCGCGCGATTCGGGATAGCAAATCTCGGTTTAATTTGTTTTCCGCGATTGCCGTTCGCTTTGCACAGTTTGGCAAACCGGAACGCGGGCTGGAAATTGCGCTCGAAAACCCGGATGAAGAACCGCGTTACTCGGCGCTTACAAATATCGCTGCCGTCTCTGCTGCCGACGGGAAAGATGAACTTGCCCGTCAAGCTGTAAATGCAATCGAAGATTACGCCACGCGCATTTTTGCTCTCACTGCAATCAGCGATTCGGAAGCTAAAAAAGGTAATGCTGAAAAGTCTGAGCAGTTTTTGAAAGAAGCGCACGCTTTGAGCGAGGAAGTCGTGCAACTAACTCTGCGGTCTCAAGCTTTAAACGACATTGCCGAGCGATTTGCCGAACGAGGCGATCTGGCTCAAGCCGCTGCCCTTTTGCATGAAAGTTTGCAAATCGCCCAAATGATTGTTGACCAGAGCCATCAAGTGGGCGCATTAGTAGATCTGGCAGAAACTTACGAAAAACTTGATTTGAAGCCTGACGAAAAAGAGTTTGAGATATTAGATTTGATCGTCCGTAAAAGATTGATCTAAAAATAAGGCTCATCATTGCCGATGAGCCTTATTTTGTTTTGCTGCGAGTTAAGCGATGTCGCCTTGACACCCGGAGTGACCACAGTCACAGGAGATTGTTGTC
>JBDTZD010000331.1:0-7335 GCA_040005335.1 Pyrinomonadaceae bacterium
GTTTTGAAATGCAATTTCTCTCCGGCTTAAATTCGGGAATGAAGAATTTTCCAACCGCGACAAAAAATTATGGTTCTAAATCTGCGGGCAAATCCGCGACGGTGATTATCGGTGCTGGCTTCGGCGACGAAGGCAAAGGGCTGTTGACTGATTTTCACGCCGCGCCGTTTGGTGCGAACTGCATCGTCGCGCGTTTCAACGGCGGCGCGCAAGCCGGGCATACAGTGGTTTTGCCGGACGGGCGGGGGAGGCACGTTTTCAGTCATTTCGGCAGCGGTACGCTCACCGGCGCGGCGACTTTTTTGAGCAAACATTTTGTCAGCAACCCGCTCTTGTTTAGCCGCGAAAAAATTGAACTTGCAAAGTTCGGCGTTGCCACCACAGGTGAGCGTACCGCGGTTTTCGCTGACGAACGCGGGCTGGTTACGACGCCTTACGATATGCTCGCCAATCAATTTGTGGAAACTGCGCGCGGTGCGGGCAAACACGGCAGTTGCGGGATTGGCTTCGGCGAAACGATTGAGCGCAGTCTGAACGAGCGCTTTCGAATTCAAATTTGCGATCTGGCTGACGCCGCTCAATTGCGAACCAGACTCGATGACATCCGGCAGAACTGGACGCCGGCCCGACTGAACAAATTAAATGTTTTGAAACTGAACGGGGAACAAATGGATTTGCTCGCCTCAAACAAATTGCGCGACGATTTTATCGAAGCGGCGGGTGAGTTTTACGAAGGCATTCGGTTAGCTCGACCAGAGATTCTGACAAGAGGGGCGAAAATCGTTTTTGAAGGCGCGCAGGGTTTGCTGCTCGATCAGGATTACGGCTGGTTTCCGCACGTGACGCGATCACACACCGGTTTGAAAAACGCCGTCGAAACGGCTCTCGAAGCCGGAATCAAACAGCTCGACTGTGTTTACGCGACGAGAGCTTACGCGACGCGCCATGGCGCCGGGCCGCTGCCCCACGAACTACCCGATAAACCTTTTGCAGATATTAAAGATGCGACGAACATTGCGAATCCGCATCAGGATAGATTGCGTTTTGGCTGGCTCGATCTCGATTCGCTCGGCCGGGCAATCCGGCATGATATCGAGCGTTATTCGCCCCGCGCAAACTTTAAAATCACCAAGCAACTAGCCATCACCTGTCTCGATCAGCTTGACGCGCGAACGTCTTTTGTTCGCCGCGGCAAACTCTGCGAAGCGACAGCAGACGATTTTACAATTGCAGCTGCACGAGCCGTTAATGTTAACGAAGTTTTCTTGAGCCGCGGGCAGACGCGCGAAACAATCACAAAAATGACGCTATCCCGGAACGTCATTGCTACTAAAGCAAAGCGCGTGAAAGAGCCGGTTTGCCAGAATTAAAAGGTGAGCGTCCTGAACCTGATCGAGTTTTTCCATCAACGAGCCGATCTCGACAAACTGTAAATCGCATTGAGCCAAATCACCGGTTTCGATTTCGACGGCAAACGGATAAACGATTTCGGGCGTCACTCCGGGCGTCGGAAAGTATGAGCCGCCGAGTTCCCAGCATTTGATCGGACTGGCACAAAAATCTTTTTTGAAAAAATCCAACAGCAAAGTTTCGAGCCGGAACGTATCTTTAACCGAGAACGGCAGCCGCCAAGCCGGAACGCAAATTAACCTGGAATTATCGGTGAAATTCTGCGGCGCGGGCAAATCCCGGAATTCCAAGCCGACAAAAATCTTGCCGTCCGCCTGAAAAAAAGGAATCGCTGCTGCGGTGTTTCGGCTCAAGCGGCGCGGCACAACATACTCAAATTCGGCGCGCGCCAATGTTTCGCCTCGCGCGTCGCTTTCGACAAATTCGCCGCGCCGCAACTCGAGAAATTGAGGCTCGCCTGATTCGACAGCTTCAAAGGCTTGGACGTTTTCGCCGGGTGAGGGAATTTTTAATTCGAGGAATTTCTCGGGCGCGGTTTGCGCTTTCGCGGTGATTTGCGCTCCGATCCACGCGCCCGTTGATTTTCGCAGTTCGCGCAAAAGGCGATAAACGTTAATTTCAAGCCGCGCGTCAAACATTCCTCCGACATGGCTCGCGCGCAAAACCTGGAGCGCATCGAGTTCACGCACCGTGCCGGCATTGGCAAACTTTGTATAATTTTCGATTTTTTGCGGTTCTTTGTCCCAACCTGCAATCCTGATTAAAAACGATTGCACCGCTTCGTCAATTCCGCCGGGCGAAGTGTAATAAAGCTGCGGCTCGCTGATTTCCAAAACATCTTCCGACGGCAAACCGGCTCTTGATTCTAAAATGCTCTTAACTTTGTCGGGCAAATCGGCAATCCGGTGGCTGCCATCGAGAATCGCCGAAATTGGTTCGGTCAGATAACCTGAATAATTGGCGCGATGCAGATTCGGCTGATCCCGGCACGCGTTTAAAAGCGGACGGGGGAAATCTTTTTTCGCGAGGACGAAAATCTGACCGTCGCGATCAAACCAGGGTAAAACGTCAATCGTCTGATTTGGTCGCATTGCCAGCTCAAGAATTTGTCCGGTTTGCGTGTGGCGATAATAGTTGAGTTTGAGAAATCCTGGAGATGCGGATTCCGATGCGGCGGACTCGGTTATTTCGTAGCCCTCGCCGGGCAGAAGTTTCTCGCCGACAATTAAAAAATTCGTCGGCGGAAACGGCAGGCTCGCGCCGGCTTTGTTCGAGACAAAGAATTTTCCGACGAAACGGTTATTGACGATCCAAGGATTCCAAAGCGGAGCGGAAACTGTTGTTCGCAAACCGTTACTGCGAAACGCCTGCTCAAACTCGGTTTGACTAAAATAAGTATATTCTTCGATTAGTTCGGCGTCCCAATCTCTCCGGTAATCTTTGCGCAGCACGAATTCGGCCGCCGCGCGCAGTTTGGTTTCAAAACGAATAAAACCCGGGTGCGGACTCGAGTGTTTAAGATACTGGACGTGGTGATTTCGATTAACGCTCGAACGGAAATCTCTGGCGAAAACTTCAAAGAGCGCCGCGCTCGAAAGATTTGCGATCTCGCCCGCCGCCTCGCCGTCGTCAAACGGCAAATCGAGAAAAATCATTTCTTCGCCGCCGTCCGGCACGACGAAATCGCGAACAATTAAAGTCCCGCCGGTTTTAAGTTGCGCAACTTGATTAAGAAGCGTTCTCGTAATTTGGCGGATGTCGTAATCGTTAAAACTGGTGACGTGATGCAGGACCGAAGAATTTAAAATGCCGTCGAGCGAATTTTCCGGAAACACCCGGTCGGCAATATCGCCTACTGTGAATTTCAAATTCGGCGCTTGATATTTTTTGGCGGATTGTTCGACCGCAACCTGATTGATATCCACACCGACGAGTTCGAGATGGTGATAAAGCCGCGCCAAGTCAAACGTGCCGCGCCCGGAACCGCTGCCCATATCGGCTATCAACCCTCGAGTCGGGAAATGCGCAGTCGTGAGAGCGATTTTCTGCTGCATCGAAGCGTCCATCCCGGCGAAATAATTTTCATACGCTGACGCATCGCCGCGATGTTGCTTGAAATATATATGACTTGATGTTTCGCTCATTTTTCTTCGGCTAATTTGATTGAATAAAGTGATGGTAGTGAACTAAAAGTAATGCTGATTCTTTTTCTTTCATAAATTGCCACTAGCTGAAGCTAGTGGTCAAGATTGAAAGTTAAAATTGGCTTGAGCCGAACAATAAAAATAAAAATTATTCCTTTTTGCTTTAGCGGCGTGTTATGAAAAGCGAGCGGCGACGTTTTCCGATGCAATAGCTGCTGTTAGAAGTTTGATTTGGAAATTTTGGCATTTAGTGGAACAAAAAAGGAATTTCCAGGCAACTTCGGCAAATGATGCGACGACGTACATTCGATCTCACCAAAACATTTCATCAAAATTCCGGCGTCAGAGATCGTTCGAGTTCGCTTGATTGGCCAATTGCCTCCGCCTGCGCGCGGACGATGTCGCTCATTGTAATGATTCCCATCAGTCTCCTTCCGGCGCTCCGCTCAATTACCGCCAGCTGCAGAGTCTTCGCCTGGTTCATCCGCACCACCGCCTGACTTAAAGTGTGATCGGGATAAACCAGCTGCGCTTTGTCGGCCAGTTTACTGAGCAATTCATTGCCCAAGTTGTCCGCCATGCTTCTCCGCAGCCTGGCTTCCGTAATCACCCCGACGCAATGAAATGCTTTATCAACCACGGGGAAAATTGAAAACGGCAGATTTTGTACTTGTTCGAGAGCCGTTTTAACATTTAATTCAACCGGCAGAGCGACTATTCTGATGGTCATTGCGTCGGAAACTTTAATTTGTTCGAGAGCGTGCGGCGCGCCGCCGGTGCGATGCGGCAAGTGAATATTGTCTTGTTCGAGCAGGGCTTCGTAAATGGGAATCGGTTTAATTCGGCGCGCCAGACCGTAAGCCGTCATATTGGCGATCATCAGCGGGAGAATCAAGCCGTAGCTGCCGGTCATTTCAAAAATGATTAAAACTGAAGTCATTGGAGCGCGGATAATTCCGGCAAATACCGCGCCCATGCCGACCAGGGCGAACGCGCCGATTTCGTTGCTTGAATGCCCGAAGAAAAAAACGTCTAAAAATCCGATGCTCCCGCCGAGCATTCCGCCGATGAAAAGTGCGGGCGCGAAAATGCCGCCCGCCCCGCCCGAACTGTAAGAGAAAACGGTCGCCGCGAGCTTAAGCAAACATAAGACCGCCATCACGCGCCAAGCCAGATGCCCCGAAAGAGCCGTCGAAAGAGTGTCGTAACCGCTCCCGGTGATGCCTCCGGTCTGCAAAAAATAAATGGCGACGACTGCTAAAACTCCGGTCAAGCCCGCTCCGATGGCTGGCTGCGCGAAACCGGGAATTATTGTTAAATTCCGGAACCAGCCGCGCACAGCAAGCAAAGATTCGGTAAAAAGCAGTGAGATAATTGCTGCCGCCACGCCTAACACCGCATAAAACAGGAGCGACGAAGCGTGATGCAAACCGTAATTTTCCGTCACGGTAAAAACCGGATGCTCGCCCAAAATTGAGCGTTCGATGGCCGCGGCAATCGCCGCGGCGATAATCACGCCGGATAACACGGTTTGATCGAGATCGCCGACGACTTCTTCAATCGTAAATGTCACGGCTGCAATCGGAGCATTAAACGCCGCGGCGATTCCGGCCGCCGCGCCGACGGGCAGCAGCCTTTTTAAATTTTGCTGAGAAAGCGCAAAGGAGCGCCCCAAGGCGCTGGCGATTCCGGCGCAAATGTGAACGGTTGGACCTTCGCGCCCCAGGGAGGCGCCCGAACCGATTTGCAGCACGCCGACTAAGAATTTACCAACCGCATCGCGCAATGGAAGCCGTCCGCCTTTGACGGCGTATGCGATCTTCACCTGCGGAATGCCGCTCCCGCGCGCGCCCGGAACGACGTATTGCAACAATATTCCGCTCAGCAGCCCGCCGAGCGCGGGCGTTAAAATTAAAAGCGGCGCCCAACCTGCCCCTTCGATGGCTTTTGCGCGATTGATTAGTAAATCTTCAGCCCGCAGAATGGCGAGGTGAAAAGCGACCGCAGTTAATCCGCAAACCGCTCCGACAATCAAAGTTAAAATAAAAACCCGCTGCGATTCCTTCGGCACCAGCCGAAGAAACAAATTGAGCAATTTGAGTTTCAACCGATGCCCGCGCGGTCGCCACCAGCGACGATAAATTTTTAATTTTCTGCGAATTACCGAATCCTCCTGGTTGTCATTTATTTTTCGTCTCTTAGTTTAAAACAAATTTTTGCGACTAATTTATTTCAATGATGTTGTTTCGATTTTGATTAAGTTGATGTGATATAAATTTCGGAACAGAGGCATTTTGAACAGCCATCGAGAGCGAAGCGGGAAATATTGATAAAATCGTTCGGGCAAGTCGCCGAAACCGCCTGTTTCGAGAACCTTGATGGAGTGATGCCATTTTTCAATATCTTTGATGTTGCGAATGCCCCATTGAAATTCGGCGTCAACGTTTTTGAGCGCGTCATAATATCGCTGAAACCGCACAAACATTGGCGAAATTGAATCAAAGATGATTTGCCCGTTGGGGAAATTTTCCGCCAGAATTTTAAAAAGCTCGCGCACCTCTGATTTAGTGAAATACATCAAAACGCCTTCCGCCGCGAACATCACGTTTTTACTCCCAGCTGCTTTGACCTGTGCGAACCAACCGGGGTCTAAAACCGACCGGCTGATAAATTGTCGTCTTTCGCTTTCGGCAAAGAACTTGCGGCGGAGATTGATCGAATCGGGCAAATCCAAATCAAACCAACGCACTTTGCCATCGTCAACGCGCAGAAACCGGGTGTTTAAACCCGCCCCGATTTCGACAAAAACCGGATCGTCATGCGCGGCTAAAAACTGGCGGGTTTGTTCGTCGAAAATTAGATCGCGGACGCAGCAAGCGGTTTGAGTTTGGTTTGAGATTTTGAACTTGGCGAAATTGTAATCAATCTGCCGGAGAATTTCAGCAGCCTTCGGATCGCGCAAAATCGGATTGGTCTTTTCGCTTTCGACTGCGCGCGCCCACAAAGTGATGAGCATGGTTTCGGAAACCGCGCCCAGTTTAACTTTTTCTTTGCTCATTCCCCAGTCAACAACTGATTGCTGTCTAATTTAAGTTTCAAACTGATATTTGCCCGGTTCTCTTTTAACTTAACGCTTTTTGATTCTGACGGCTACGTTTTCCGTCGAAAACTGTTGGTAAAAAATAAAAGTGAGAAACGCGCGGCAAAAAAATGCCGGTGTTTCTCACTTTTGAAATTTTTTTGATGAACTGTTATTGCTGCCCGGTCGCGGTTCGGGGCGGCTGCAAATAGTTTAGATACAAATCTGAAAGCCGGTCGGCTGCCGCCGGGTCGCTGCGAGCGAGCAAAGTAATCAATTCGTCGCGTTGTTCGAGAATTGGCTTGGCGGCTGCGCGCTGCGATTCAGTCAACGCGCTCTCGGCGGCGGGGCGGGCGGCTTCGGCTCGCAGTTCAGTGAAAAAATCGCTGAGCGTTGTCCGCGCCAACTCGTATTCGCCGCGCCGGGCGTTGATTGCCGCCGTCGCCAGACGGTTTTGCAAATGACTCAGCCGCAAGCTCGCCTGCGCCGCGTCGCGCTGACTCGTTGTTTCACGAGCTGAAAGCCACATCGGAACCAGTCCGAGCAGAAAAACCACGAGCAAAACAGCCGCGTAAATTCCGATTCGCTGCCAAATGGAATTGGATTTAGTCGTTGACGCCAGACCGTTTTGCAAATCACCGTTTGTTTTCACTGTTACAAAACGCTAGTAGAAGCTATGCGCTTTTGAGCGCAAGACTTTAG
>JBDTZD010000402.1:0-7316 GCA_040005335.1 Pyrinomonadaceae bacterium
GCACGAAACAGTTTTTCTTTTTGATGTAGATAACACTTTGCTCGACAATGACAAAGTGACGTCGGACCTTAAAAAATTTCTTGAACGCGAAGTTGGGCGCGAACGCAACGCCGCTTATTGGAAGATTTTTGAAAAGTTGCGGAGCGAACTCGGCTATGCAGATTATTTGGGAGCGTTGCAGCGTTATCGCACCGAATTTCCATATGACTCGCATCTGCTCACTGTTTCAACTTATCTGGTCAATTATCCATTTGCCAACCGTCTTTTCCCAAATTCGCTTGACGTTATCGCAGAATCTCAAAAATACGGCACGGCGGTTATTTTAACGGATGGCGATGTTGTCTTTCAGCCGCGCAAAATAGAGCGTTCCGGGCTTCTGGAAGCTTTCGAGAAAAATATCCTGATTTATATTCACAAAGAAGACGAATTAACGGATGTCGAACGCCGTTATCCGTCGCCGAAATACGTTTTAATTGACGACAAACTGCGAATTTTGACGGCAATCAAAAAAATCTGGCAGGAACGTGTCACAACCGTTTTTGTTCGTCAAGGTCATTACGCACTTGACGCGCTGGAAATTGCTAAATATCCATCTGCTGACGTGACAGTCGAACGCATTGGCGATTTGCTGGATCACGATTTATCGAAATTTCTTTGATTCAAATTTAACTGTTTGTGTAGCAATGAACTTCTTACTCATCGTTTTTGTTTAGATTTTTTGATTGTGTTAATTTTGCTTTAATTCATCTGATAATTAATAACAAATGACACCAATAGCAAAAAAAAGTCACGTTTCGCAGAAAGCTAATCTTTTCAACGAATCTGTTATCCGCGAGATGACACGCGTAGCTAACAAGCACGGCGCGGTTAATTTGTCGCAAGGTTTTCCAGATTTTGCGGCGCCCGAAGATATTAAACGCGCGGCGCAAACGGCGATTGAAAACAACATTAATCAATATGCAATAACCTGGGGTGCAAAAGATTTTCGCGATGCAATTGCGGCCAAAACGAAATGGTTTTTGGGTTTGGAGATTGATCCGGAAACTGAAATCACAGTTACCTGCGGCTCAACCGAAGGGATGATTGCGGCGATGATGGCGACGGTTGATCCGGGCGAAGAGGTAGTTGTTTTCGAGCCGTTTTACGAAAATTACGCTCCTGATGCAATTTTATCTGACGCACGCCCTCGCCACGTTCCGCTTTACGCGCCTAAAAATGAAAGCGAAGAATGGACGTTTGACCGCGATGAACTAAGAAAAGCTTTCAATGAAAAAACAAAGGCAATTATCATCTGCAACCCCAATAACCCAACTGGCAAAGTTTTTAATCGTGAAGAGTTGGAATTTATTGCGAATCTGTGCCAGGAGTTTGACGCTCTAGCGTTTACCGACGAGATTTACGAGCATATTCTCTACCCGCGAAATGACCGCGAGGTCAAACACATTTCAATCGCCCAGCTTGAGGGAATGCGTGAGCGAACGGTAATAGTTAATTCGCTCTCGAAAACTTATTCGGTCACGGGTTGGCGCGTCGGCTACTGTATTGCGCCGCCGGAAATCACTAAAGCAATTCGCAAAGTTCATGACTTTCTTACGGTCGGGGCTGCCGCGCCGCTCCAAGCGGCTGGCGCTTACGCTCTCGGCTTACCGCCGGAATATTACGCGGGGTTGCAAACTGAGTATCAACAAAAGCGCGAATTCCTGCTGCCCGCGCTCCAGTCAGCTGGTTTTAAAACCTATGCCCCGGACGGCGCTTATTACATCATGACCGACATTTCCGCGTTTGGTTTTAATAATGATGTTGAATTCACTAAATTTTTAATTACGGAAATCGGCGTCGCCTGTGTCCCCGGTTCATCGTTTTATCACCATAAAGAACTGGGTTCGCAAAAGGTACGTTTTTGTTTTTGTAAACGAGACGAAACTCTTGAAGCTGCCGCCTCCCGCCTTGCGAAACTGCGCGAAAGAATTTGATTTAAAAAGAAAATTTAAACAGGGATAAAACAGATGCAGGAGATAAAACCGTGAAATATTATCTCGTTATCTTTTGTCTAACCCTGTTAATTCTTTCTCATTTGCAACCAACTTGCGTGTCAGCCGTATCATAAAAACGAAAGCATTTCGTTTTCAATCAAACTTTACTCTGGTTTTGGAGGTTTTTATGTTTATCAAACGTAAATTAGCAGCAATCTCTGCTTTGGCATTTGTTTCATTTTTGGGTGCGTCAACCGCTACCGCGCAGCAACCCGTTCCGTTTCCATCAAACGGGAGTGCTACCGGGTTTAGGTTTACGCTGGCGGGCGGCAGCTATCTCGGCGTTCAGACCGAAAACGTCTCCAACGAAAACTTCGCTAAATATAATTTGCGAGAACCGCGAGGCGTCGCCGTGATTAAAGTTATTGAAAATAGTCCGGCGTCCAAAGCGGGTTTGCAAAAGGGCGATGTCATAATCAATTTTGACGGCGAAGCGTTGAAAAGCGAAGGGAAATTGCTGCGAATGATCGGGGAAGTCGCGCCCGACCAAAAGGCCGAACTGACGGTTTTACGAAACGGCGGTGAAATCAGAGTGACGGTTACGATGGGCAAACGCGAAGAGCCGATGTTTCGTGCCTTTGGAAACGGCAACGGAATGGTAATTCCCGCGCCGCCGGATGAACTCAGACGTTTGCGTGTTCCGCCGGTTTTGCCAAACGACGATTTTAATCCGCCGCCTGCGCCCAACATGGATGATAACTTTTTTATTTTTGGAAGAGCAGGCCGCAAATTAGGCGTGACGGTTACGCCTTTGAGCAAACAGCTGGCAGAGTATTTTGGATCTTCAACCGGCAAAGGTGTTTTGATTGATGAAGTAAGAGAGCAAAGCGCAGCGGCACAAGCCGGTTTGCGAGCCGGAGACGTAATTCTTGAAATAGACGGCGAAACGGTCAGCGACCAAACCGATTTGGTTCGCATACTCAATAAAAAAACCGAAGGCGACGTCAGCTTAACAATTCTGCGTGACAAGCAACGCTTGACCGTTCGCGCAACACCTGACACAAAAAAACAAACGCCGCCGAGATCGCTCGACGGCCAAAAACAGCAATAATTTTGTTAATGGTAAATGGTAATCAAAAGGGTTTTCGATTACCATTTACCATTGTTCTCTTTACTGTTTAGAAAGCCGCGCTTTTCCGGCGACGGCTTCGTCAAACGAACCATTTTCAACCCGTTTGAGAGCGATTGCCGCTTCAAATTGCTTTATTGCCGCTTCTTTGTAAGCGGCTTTATTTTCTTCCATGACGTCTGCATAAAATTCGTAAATTTTGCCGAGCGCGACATGTGTGTTTGAGAGCAAACCAGCTGGCGTGTCTTCATTCTTGAGCTGCAGAACATTCAGATACAGCGCCAATGCTTTGTTTAATCGCGCGTTACGCAAGCCTTCATCAAAAACTCCGGTTGCCGACAAACTTGCCGTTCGGCCTCTCGCATACAAAATGCGAGGTTCGCCTGGAAATCTGCCTAGCATCTCCATCAGTCGGCTTTCAGCAGAATCATAATCCTGCCCTTTGAGCAGATTCTCGACATCGTTTAATCCTTTGATCAATTCATTATTGCGAATTTTCAAAGTTGCGTCGTCTGCCTCCGGCTGCTTAGAGGCTGCTTCGCGGCGTTTTGCCAGTTTAATCAGAGCCTCTTTACGCGTTCTCTGGCTATCCGTCAGAAGTCCTTTTTCTTTGGCGGCATCAAACGACGTAATCATGTCGGCAAACGAGCTTGTGACGTCAAAACTTGAGGATTCTAAACCGCGCAACTGTTCGTCAAAAAAGAAAGCTAGAACAGCACCGTTTTCATAAGCTTCTGACAGTTCGGCAAAGGCTTCGGACTCGGCTTTCGGAAACGTTAAACGATTATCTACAACCTTGACTTCTTGGCTGTTTGCCGCGCGCTTTTCGGCGGCTGCGGCTTGTGCCTCGCGCGTTACTTCGGCGATGTGCTTTTGCTTGCGCTGGCGAATGTCTGCCACGGCGACGAGCGAGCGAGAAACTGCCAGAAAAACGTCGGGTGAAACGCTCGCGGCTCCGGCTGCTTTTTGTTCGTCTAAAATGCTGCGAATCGCGTCGCGCTGGGTGATAATTTCTTTAGCATTTTTATAGACAATCGGGTCAACCAAAAACTGTAAATAAGCGCGGCGCAGTTCAGTAGAAGTTTCCGGCTGAACTTTCTCGCCGACAATCGCAAAATAATCATCGCCGATAACGCGGAATTTAACCGAATTTGGAACGGCTAGCAAATCGGGCACAACGTAAAAATTACGCGGATGCTCGCGTATTTCAATGTTTTGCAGCGCTGGTTTTTTGCTATTTTTTGAATTGGTTTTTGGGATTGTTGTCTTTACGCGTTCGGTCGAGATAAGCTGTGGGCGAGTATTCAGATAAGCAGACATATCACTTACCGTATTCGCAATCTGCGGGCGCAAAGTATCACCGACGGCTTGATATTTACGAATATATTCCGGCAATTTCTCGTCAATGTTTGACTTGCGGTAAAACTCACGCACCAGGGGCGCGAAATCCAAAACTTCCAACAATCCGCCGGGCAAATCGGTTGAACGTGCTGGTTCAGAAAGTTCTGGCGCGGGCGACAACGCGTAGGCAAGAGAAACATAACGCGCCGCTTGATCTGTTAACGTGAGTTTGGCTTTTTCTTTAAGCTCAGTCTCGCTCAAAGTCGGATTTGCTCGCTTTATCTCTTCTAATCGAAGCGTCTCCAAAGCGTTGTTGCTGCGGTCAAAAAATTCATGCATTCGGCGACGTAAATCCGGATCGAGGCCACTCAAATCTTTTCGCAACTGTTGATGAAACGAAGTATCGGCTTTTGGATTGAAACCGGCAACATCGAGCGCAGCCATCACGATTATCAAACGCGTATCGGGCTGAATTCTAACACCGTACTGTGATAAATCAGTAATGTTTGAGTTAACAGTTTTAACAACCGGGCGCGACGCCGCTGGTTGCGGCTGCGTTTGCGCGATTAGCAAATTGGCGGATAAAGCAAAAGTTACAACGAAAAAATAAACCTTTTTCATGATCAATGATTGAAATTTGGAAAACGAAATTTAATAAAATTTTAACGCAGAAACGGAAAATTACTCAATTAATTAAGACCAGCCGTTTCAGAACGCAAGTTTTTGATGCTGAAAAGGCAAATCAAGTAAACGAATAGTAACGAAAATTTTCTTTTGTTTAATTTAGTTTAGAATTTTAATATTTCAGTCTGCGGGCATTTCTTTTGCCAAAGAAAGGTGTGAAAAATGGACTCAAGATATTTGAAGCGCGGAGTGTTTTTTAGTCCAGCGGACGCGAACTAAATAAGCAACAATCAAAAGGTTGGCAATAAGTAACGCGGCTCGCACAATTGTCGCGCGTTGATAAAGCTCGTAAATTTCAATCGGGATGTAAATCGAGCCTGAAATAATAGCCAACCACTCCGCCCAAGCGCGCAGCTTCCATAATCCGTAAGCCTCAATAAAACGAAAGAGTGCGTAAACAAAAGCGAGTGCCGCCAAAAGCCGCAGTTTTGAATCGTTAGCATTGGCTGCAGCTTCGATAAAGATTCGCGGGTAATGACTCGCGGGATTTAAATGTGAATGTTCGACAAGGCGTTCGGCGAGAGCTTGCAGGTCTTTGTGAACGAGCGTCAGCAAACCGATTCCTACTACTAGAACCAATGTCCCTTTCGCAGCCTCAAAAATAGCTATAAACTGAACCCCATTGGGGATTTTCAAATTTGTTTTGATCACAAACCTTTTTGCCAAAGAATTTAAATTATGAACGCGTTTTTATAAATGTTTCTCAATCTTTCCGTAGTGACCGTTAAAATAAAGCAGCGGTTTGCCTGGATGAATGATTGAATTTTCAATTTCGCCGACAAAAATCGTGTGATCGCCACCTTCGTAAGACAACATCCGGCGACATTCCAAATTCGCCAAAGCGCCGGAAATCCTCGGGATGCCGTTACTGCCTTCCGCAGTTTCAATTCCGACAAACTTGTCACGCGAATGTGAAGCAAACCGCCGCGAAACATGTTCCTGCTTATCGCTCAAAATATTGATAATGAATAAATCATTTTCAATAAAAGCGTGATGGCTGCCTGCCCCCTTTTCAATGCAAATTAGAATGAGCGGCGGATGGAGCGAAACTGAGGAAAATGCGCTGACTGTGATTCCGTGCAAACATCCGGCGCGATCTTTTGTCGTCACAACCGTAACGCCGCTTGCCCAGTGCCGCAATGCTTCTCGAAAATTATTTTTGCTGATTGTCATTAAAGCTTGGTCGTTTTTAGGATTTAAACCGCTTTAATTCGTTACTGTTTCTTTCAATTGGCACTACTTAATTTGCGTCAATAACAAATCGCAGGTGTTTTCCGCAGATATTGCTCGTCAGTCAATTGTTTAAGCATAAAATCAGCAACGTCCGCACGAGAAATTTTACCCGAAATCGATTTATCAAGACCGTGCCGGTATTTTCCGGTTTTCTCACTGTTTGTCAGGCGGCCGGGACGCACAATTATCCAATCAAGTTTGCTCGTCTTTATGTCACGTTCTTGAATTTCCTTGTCGGCAAAAGCATGTTTGAGCAAAAACGGCACGACGATTTTGGTAAAGAAGAATCCTGGCTGGCCATAAGAATCACCAATGCCGAGCGAGGTTTCGCAGATAAAACGCTGAATGCCGTGTTTTTCCATTGCCTTGATAATATTTTTCGTGCCGTCGCTTAAAGTAGTATCGCCCGCTTTAAGAGTTGGAGAGCCGAGCGCGGATAAAACCGCTTCTTGCCCGACAACAGCTTTTTCCACACCATCGAAGTTAAGGACATCGCCTTGCACAATTTTCAAGTTTTCGTGCTGCAAATCATTGATTTTCGAAGGTGTCCGGGCAAATACCGTCACTTCGTGATTTTGCTCCAGTGCTTGCCGAACAAGTTCGCGACCGGTTCCGCCGGTTGCGCCAAAAATTGCGATTTTCATAGCTGTTTAATAATTTTAACTCGGATTTTGTCAATCAAAATACAACGCGCTAAACTGTGACGCTTGCAAATAAAACCGTCACAGTTTAGCGCTGTAGTAAAAATGTCAAGCGTTTTACTTGTAGCTGCTCAAAGCTTCTGATTCGTTTTCATAAACGTCAAAAACGGTGAGTAATTTGGTGATAGCCAGCAAATCTCGTAGTTTTTGCGTTAAGTTGAGCATTTTGAGCTGCCCGCCTTCTTTATTAATAGCTGTAAAACTCGAGACGAGTTCGCCGATGCCGCTCGAATCAATGTATCCGACGCCGCCCAT
>JBDTZD010000201.1:0-7314 GCA_040005335.1 Pyrinomonadaceae bacterium
TACCCAATTTGAATGTCATAATTTAATTCTGCCTACCGAAAGTTAAATTTGAGAACCTACCGTTTAAACTCAGCTTGGCTTTAAAATAATAAATTCTATAACCATTATCGAAACTTTTTCATAAAAGTTTCTTTGGTGCAGACAAAACTATGCTTTGGGCTTAACCTTTATTTCAAATAACTTGCGCCATTGTTTACCTGTCACAAAAATGCGGTCATTAACAGCGTCATAAGCGATTCCGTTCAAAGTGTTTTCCTCGTCGCGCTCGACATCATCTTGGGAAATGCCTTTCAAATCAATCCAGCCTAAAATCTTGCCGTCTTTCGGGTCGAGCCGCACGATATAGTTTTCTTTGCCCAGAATCGCCTCTTCGTCCGAATGCCAGATGTTCGCCCAAATTTCGCCTTTGATGTATTCGAGTTCGTTTAACCGCATTTGAGGTTTGCCGTTATTAAAAACGCTGATCGTGCGAATCACGCGAAAATTCGTCGGATCAATAAACTTAATTTGATGAGAGCCGTCGCTCATAATTAAATTGGTGCCGTCATGGGTTAACCCCCAGCCTTCGCCGTTGTAGGTTAATATGGAAAGCGGCTCGAACGTGTTGAAATCATAGACGAAACATTTGCCGTCCTGCCAGGTCAGTTGATAAATCTTGCCATTGAGCGCAGTAGTGCCTTCGCCAAAATATTTGGCATCCATTTTACGACGCTGCTTGACGGCGCCCGTATTAAGATCAACTTTGCGTAAATCAGACTTTTCTTCCCGACCCGCGCTTTCGTACAAAAAGCCGTCTTGAAAAAACAGTCCTTCGGTGAAAGATGATGAATCGTGTTTAAAGGTATTGACGATTTCATACGTGTAAACGGGCGGTGCCCCGACGATGGGGCTAGAACTGGGCGATGAAATGTTTGAGTTCACATTATTGGCGTTCACGGTATTTTTATTGGCTGAAGCGTTTGATTGTGAATTATTCGCCGGAGGATTGTCTCGGCGACAAGACGCGGCAAACAGACAAATGACTGACGACAAAAAAAGAAAAGTTAAAATTCGCATTTTTATTTACCGGCCAGAGCTTTCTTTATTAAATTTTTTATTGCTTCGTCGGTCAACCCGGTTGAAATCACGCCATTGATATAAATTGTCGGCGTGGATCTGATGCCGTACTGCTCTCCGTCTTTTATGTCCTGGTGAATTTGGCTGTCGAATTTACCGCTTCCCAGATCAATTTCAAACTGTTTAATATCTAGTTTGAGTTGGGCAGCATATTTTTTGAGTGAATCATCGTCCAGAGCTTTCTGATTTTTATATAAAACGTCAATGTATTCAAAAAATTTGCCTTGGGCGTTGGCGGCAGCGGCTGCTTGAGCGGCGCGAAAAGCATTTTCGTGAATAGTTATGAGCGGGAAATCACGAACGACAAAACGCACTTTGGCGCCGTAAGTTTTGACGACTTCTGACACCACCGGGTGCATTCGGGCGCAAGACGGACATTGAAAATCGGTAAACATAACAATTGTGACGGGCGCGTTCGGCCTGCCTTTTGATGGCGAATTACTCGCGCTAATATTCAAAACCGGCGGTTTAGGCACAGCCAGCAAAATCTGAACATTGTTTTGCGCCATCAGTCGTTTGCTTAATTCGTTTTCGATTTTGCCGCGCTGATCGTCAGCCAGATATGACAAAATCTGGGTTTTGGCAGTGTCAAATGAAACATTTTCAAACTGTGCTTTTTGCTCATTGTAAAACTTTTGGGCGTCCTGTTCTGTCGGTTCGCGGAGTTTGTCAGTAATTTCCCGCCTGATAAAATCTTCGGGTGGCAAATTCTGTTTGCGAGCTTCAAGCAAAATCAAATTTGAGTAGATGGTGTCGTCCAGCGCAAACTTGATTTGTTCATATGCGCTCTGTCGCAGATAAAATTCAAGCGGTTTGAGATGTTCGTTAAATTTTGCGGCGAGAATTTTCTCAGTTCCCACCGTTGCTAGGACGTCTGTCGGTTTTAAGTTGGGCGTATTCGGGTCTGCGCCGGGAAGAAATTTGTATTTGGGTTTGAGCGAATCGGCAAAGCTGGCTGTTAATTTATCCTCCTGCTCGCGACGCAAATAATTAACAATCCTGGTTTTGGCTTCGTCTAAAGTTTCGCTGCCGAATGCTTCGCGATTAACGTCATAAACGGCTTGAATCTGCGAGACGGTTGGATTAGCGATTTTTTTCCTGACTTCCAAATCGAGCAGTTTGTCCGACGTGGTTTTGCGCGCGGCGGCTTCGGCGGCGAAAAGCAGTTCCGAGACATTCTTGTCAAGTTCGCTCCGGCGCGTTTCGGCAATTGCAACGGGCAGACGCGTTGCTGTTTCTTGTGCTTGCGGGCTTAAATCGTTGACGGTAAATGATTGCGAGCCGATTTTTGCCAACACTTCGTTGCCTGCTTGAGCCAAAGCATTGACCGATGAAACTAAAATCAATAAGAAAATATAAATAAAATTTTTCATTGTTAAAAGCTGATGCGAATTGCTTCGCTTGGGCTGGGATGCCCAAAAATGTTTGGATGCAGAATCTTCGCTAAAATTTCCGCTCCGTCAACGACGCGCGGCGCCGGACGCGAAAAATATGCGCTCGCGTCAACCGCCCACACCTGATTATTTTTGACAGCGGGTAAATCCATCCAAGCGGCTGGAAAATTTGTCTGCGGAATTTGCCGCAAAATGTCGGGAATGTAATAACCGCATGGAATTAAAACGATGAATTCGGGCGCGTATTCCGCAATTGCTTCGATTGTTGTCAGCGTCGAGGGTTTGCCAAGATTGCCAAACGAATAATCGCCGCCCGCAAATTTTACTTGCTCCAAAACCCAATGACCGGGAGCGAAAAACGGCTCCATCCATTCGAGCATGACAACGCGCGGACGCCTCACGTTAACTGTTTTTCTCTCAAGCAAATCTAATCTTTCCTGCAATTTGCCAGCAATATGTTCGGCACTTTCCGCCGCGTCGCACAGTTTGCCGACGAGCCGGACATTTTCAAAGATTTCGCTAATAGTCGTCGGTTCGAGCGAAACAACGCGAGCGTCAGCCGTGTACATTCGCGCGGCGCGTTCGACTTCCGTGTATGAAACGGCGCAAACATCGCACAATTCCTGCGTAAAAATCAAATTTGGACGGAGTTCCTGAAGCAGTTTTCCGTTTAACTGATAGATTGAATCCGCGCCGGAAAGCTGTTCTCGGACAGCTTCATCAATTTCCACGCTCGACATCGTTTCGTGCGAAATGCGGCTTTCGGTCAAATGTGGTTTGCGCTGGACGCCGGGAGGAAAATCACATTCATGCGTCACGCCGACCAGATTTTCTGCGAGTCCGAGAGCGCAGACGATTTCAGTCGCCGACGGCAATAAGGAAACTATACGTAAACTTTTCGACATTTTGTTTTTAGAAATTTAACCGGAAATTAACCGTCCCGCTTTGCGTAAACACAGATTAACACAGATAATTTTGCTTTTCATATCTGTGTTAATCTGTGTTTATCTGTGTTTAGATTATGGAAAATCTACAAACCGACCGCGAACTGACGGCTGAAATCAAACTTTATTACGATTTGCTGTTGCCGGAAAACGTCAAAACACCCGCACCGCTGTTAATTGCAGTTCACGGTTATGGCGGCAATAAACGCCAGATGATGCGCGAAGCTCGGAGTTTAGCGCCGGAAAATTTTGTCGTCGCCGCGCTGCAAGGCTTTCACCAGCATTGGCGAGAATCAACCGCTGAAAAGGGCATGATGCCCAAAGTCGGCTTTGCCTGGCTGACGAATTACAAGTCAGAAGAATCAGTCGCCGTTCATCACCGCGTTGTCAGTGATTTGATTCAACATTTGATTGCCGAAGGCGTTGCTGATCAGCGGCAAATTTTTCTGCTTGGTTTTTCGCAAAGTTGCGCTCTTAATTTTCGTTTTGCTTTTTCAAATCCGGAATTACTATCTGGAGTAGTTGGCATTTCGGGTGGAATTCCCGGCGACTGGGAAACAAGTGAGCTTTATCAAAAATTGAATGCGCCGGTTTTGTACGTTTACGGCGACGCGGACGAATTCTATCCGCTCGAAAAGTTTGATGAAAACGCTAATAAGTTAAAACTGAGAGCCGCAAACTTGGAGTCAAAGGGTTATCAAGCTAAACATGAAATCACACTGGAAATGCGCGAAAATGTTAAAACGTGGTTACGTAATAATTTAGGTGCTTAACCAAAGTTCAAACAAAAAAGGGCGGGCTAACGAAAGCCCGCCCTTTTTTGTTTGAGAAAATCGCCTTATTTGTTGTAACGATAAGTGGTGAATTGCGAATCCATGCGGGCGTCTTGTCCGCCCGTGAATTTGAACATACACGAATCGTCCGTGTAATCCATAAAATTGCTGATTGGATCAACACCCGTAGAACGGCAAGTATCACGCCCCGTTGGGCAGCCGAAGGCTGCTGATTTTTCTGCCGGAGTATCAGCGACAAAATCTCCGCCGTTTGTCGTGCTGCGCGCGCAACCGCCTTGGAAAGTATGATATAAGCCCATCCAATGGCCAACTTCGTGCGTTCCGGTATCGCCTAAGTTATACGGAGCAGCCGAACCGCCTGGCAAGCTTGAATAAAGAACAACCACCCCATCGAGCTTCGGGCTGCTAGCGTACGACGATGGAAACGTTGCGTAACCTAAAATTCCACCCGAAGGATTGCAGGTGTAAATATTTAGATCGTCCGCAGTGCCCTGCCGGAGCGCGTTTTTCATGGCGCTTTCCGACGAGCCGTAACAGCCGTTGTACCAGGTAGCGTTGGTCGTACGACTGGTTGAAACCAGGTTAAAACTCCAGCCCCAAGGATTATAAGCGCCGTTCAAAACGGAGATTTGACTGTTAATCATTGAAGACGTAATGTCGCCGTTGCTAACTCCTGTGCCTTTGTTGATAACATGAACGTAAACGTTGATCGAACCGCCCGCAATGTTTGCAGCGTAGCTCGCTCGCTTGGAGGAAAAATCTCTTTCAGCTGCGGCAATTTTTCGAGGATTGTGATCCGTACCGCAAATTCTTTCGAGGTATTTACCTGAATCTTTTTCAGATTTATCTGCTAGATTGACGACTAAATCTTCCGGGTTATCAGTTGTGGAAGCTTGCACCTGAGAACGGTTTTGAAAATTAACGAAAACCAAAGAAACAACTGCTGCTAAAATAAACATCGGGACTAAAAACAACACTTTTTTCATGTTTTCAAGATTTCTCCTTAACAAATTTAATTTTTAAGAAACCGGGATTAAAAAACGCGGGGCAAGTTTAATGTGGGCAAGATTAAACCTTTTATTTTCAAAAAGCAACCTTTTGTTTTGTTAAAACAACTTTTGGTTATGACAATTCGGAAATGCAAAAAACATCAGCCTTCGGCGTTCACAAAAAGATCATCCTACACAATCTCAGCAAGGCAATTTATGCAGGTAAAATTCTTTTTGGCGATTTTTTGGCTGGCGTTTCTTTTTGGCTGCACGACAAATATGCGTACGGCAGCTCAACAGCAGCAAGCTAAACCAATTCTATTAGCCGACAATACTCCACCTGCGATTAAGCAAATGCTCAAGAGCGCGATTGAGCAAACACAAATCACCAAAGGATACGATCCGAATTATGTCGTTTTGAGTTATCCAAACGGCGACGTACCTCTTGAAACAGGAGTTTGCAGCGATGTTGTGATTAGAGCGATGCGGGCGGTAAACGTTGATTTGCAAAAGGAAGTTCACGAAGACATGATCGCAAACTTTGCCGTCTATCCGAAAAAGTGGGATTTGAAAAAGGCTGACTCAAACATTGACCACCGCCGCGTTCCTAATCTTCAAACTTTCTTGACGCGCAAAGGTAAGTCTTTAGCGATAACCGACAAAGCCGCGGATTACAAACCGGGCGATTTCGTGGCTTGGGATTTGGACGGCAAAGGTATGACGCACATCGGAATCGTTTCAAATTTGTGGAACGATGCAACTAGGCGTTACTCAATCATTCACAATATCGGACGCGGTGCGGAAACAGCAGATGTATTGTTTGATTGGAAAATAATCGGGCACTACCGGTATTTCTAACTATCAAATATTGTTTACGCTAATGTCACAATCGGGGCGATACTTGCAAACGACGGATATCATCAATTAGCGCAATGACTGCAAGTAGAATAATGGCTGAATAAAAAGCAAAAATGTTGTAAAACCAATACCCCTCTTCTGTACTATTTCTTAAAATAGAATGATTCTGATTCCAAACAAAAAGCATGTATGCAAAAGGAATGCTGTTAAATACAAGCGTTCCAACCCATAACAAAAAAGAACTTTCGTTGCTCAGTTTGCCCCGCGAATGTTTGTAATATCCATAGAGCAGTAAATTTCCGAAAGCGTAAGTAGCTGTTATTGGAATAGCGAAAAAAAGCAAACCCAATTCCCCAGAGATTATTGAAACCGAACTATAATAGATTGTGACTATTTCAATCAAACTTGTGGGAATTATTAAAAAATAACAGATAATTTCGAGAAAGCGGGCGGCTCTTTGCGAAAATGTCTTTTCCATATTTTTCCTTTGTTTTCCTAAAACTACTAAACAGACGATAACAAAACTTGTACCAACGGCGAAAAAGCTGTAAATACTACTTGACGAAAATTTGTTCAAATTTAAGCAGGTGAGCAAAAGTTTCGATGTATTTTGAAAAGTTGAGAGTCCAAACTTTAGTTTGCCAAACCGCTGCGCTGCGCTGGCGGTTGCACGCTCAAGCGTGGACTCTCAACGGAAAGCAAAATGTCGCAAAACTTATCCTGACCTGCTTAGTTTTTAGCAAAATGATTGTTATTTCGGCTCTTTGCCAAAAATTCTAGTTGACTGTAAAAATATGCGACAGAAGTATTTAATGTTATTTGCGGTTTTGTGTTTGTCTGCCTTTGCTGTTAATTTGCAGGCTCAATCATCCGATAAAAAGATAAAAATGCAAAACGAAATTCGCACCGTTTTAGACGACCAAGTAGCGGCGTGGAACAAAGGCGACCTTGAAGGCTTTATGAAAGGTTACTGGAATTCGCCTGACACAACATTTTCCGGCAAATCTCTGACGCGCGGCTGGCAAACGGTTCTCGACAATTATAAAAAGAATTACGACACGCCGGAAAAACGCGGTGTTTTAAGTTTTTCAAATCTCGCAATCAATGTTTTATCCAAAGATTCGGCTTACGTCATCGGCGAGTGGGAAATCAAAAGCGCGATTAATCCAAAGGGGCGTTTTACTCTCGTTTTTCGCAAAACCAAAGACGGCTGGCGCAT